>JAFEAY010000009.1 GCA_018266175.1 Candidatus Dependentiae bacterium | reverse complement strand
TGAAGTGATAAACAGTGCATACAAAAACATTTGTAAAAAAATACAAAAAGATCCGACAATTCTTTTGGAATTCATGGAGCTTAAAGATACCGATCTGATCAAAGGAAAAATTGAAATAATACAAAGATTTTTTGTGGATTTTGAGCAAGCAATTGCGGTTAATAATCCGTCATGTCGCTTGCTTGACGTGCAGCAAGAACAGAATAGTCTTGAGCACATTCTTGGCGATTTCATGAAAAATAAGCACCATTGCGATGCTTTGGCTTGTGGAAAGATGCAAGAATTGGAAGCGTTGCAGAGCATGAGCCATTTATCGGCATGCGGCATTGAAATTGCAGTGCAACCGGATGTTGGAGATGATGAAAAGCTGGCGCAAGCATTGCAGTTGCAATTGAACCTTGAGTTGATGCATGAACGCGAGGCTCGTGAGCAAGAACAACAAAAAGCAAATTTAATTTGTGAAAGTTCAAACATAGAGATTATTGAATATTCAGATGAAAACTTTTCACCACAAGCTTTGGTTAATGATCAACGTTGCAAAAAAGGCACAAGAATTTTCTCTGGAGCAACAAATGACACGCAATTTATTGCACAGCTCAAACAGATAATCAATCATGTCGACATAACCCAAGATCTGGATCAGGGAGTCTTTGATCGACTTTCTGCGCAAGTGCCGAGCAGTTTTTCGATGCTCATGAATCGGGAGATTGGCAGAGCAAGCCGCTATGATGTTATGCAGCACAATTTTGGTGAACCACCAATAACATCGTATGCCCATTATTTTCCAGAATGCTTAATGGTAGGTGATGATGAGGGAGCTGAAGCGCGCGTGAGCATGCTTGAAGGGCATGCAAATTGGGTTAATTGCATGAAACAACTTAGTGATGGTCGACTGGTTTCGTGTTCAAATGATAAAACGATTAAGGTGTGGGATCTGAATGCCAACAGGTGCGTTGGCACACTTGAGGGGCATACAGATTTAGTTGGTTGCATCAAGCAACTGAGTGATGGTCGACTGGCGTCTGCTTCTTATGATGGAACGATTAAGGTGTGGGATTTAAACACCAAGAGATGCGTTGCCACGCTTGAGGGGCATACACGTTTTGTTAGTTGCATCAATCAACTGGATGATCGTCGACTGGTCTCAGGTTCTTTTGATGGAACGATTAAGGTGTGGGATTTAAATACCAATAAATGCGTTGCCACGAAGCTTGAGGGGAACAAAGGTTTGATTAAATGCATCAAACAACTGAATGATGGTCGACTGGTTTCTGGTTTTTCTTTGGGAATGATTAAGCTATGGGATTTAAATCCCAATAGATGTATTGCCCCACTTGAGGAGCATACAGGTGGGGTTAATTCTATCAAACAACTAAATGATGGTCGACTCGCTTCTCCCTCTGGTGATCGAACGATTAAGGTGTGGGATTTGAATACCAACAGGTGTGTTGCCACACTTGAGGGGCATACACGTTGGGTTCAATGCATCAAGCAACTGAATGATGGTCGACTGGTTTCTGGTTCTGGTGACAAAACGATTAAGCTGTGGGATTTGGATACCAACAGATGCATTACCACACTTGAGGGGCATAAAAATTGGGTTAATTGTATCAAGCAACTGAATGATGGTCGAGTTGCGTCTTGTTCGAATGATGGAACGATTAAGGTGTGGGACTTAAATACCAACAGGTGCGTTGCTACGCTTGAGGGGCATGGGGATCGAGTTTATTGCATTAAGCAACTGAATGATGGTCGACTGGTTTCTTGTTCAAATGATAAAACAATTAAGCTGTGGAATTTGTATCCAGACCTTTCATTCGAGCAGATTGCACTGGTAGTTCAGCTTGAGCGATGTTATCAAGAGGACAACCGCATTAATCTTGGTTATTGCTGGCGTGATGTTTTTGAAACATTGCCGGACTATTTTCAAAAACATTTTCGATCGGTTGTTGGTTGATCTTGAAATTCTTTTTACCCTCGATTTTTTTAGTAAGAGCCTGCATGGCAAGCAGAGGTCTCCCGCAACTTCTTCTTTATTAAAATGGACTTGATCATGCTTAATTGACTTATCTGTCAGCACAAGCAAAAATAAAAATAATTCATTTAAAAGAGGAGAAGATTGTGATGAAGAAAAAAAAAATAAAAAATATTTTGATAACAAGTTTTGTATTTGCATGCAGCATAGCTGAAATTTTATCAGCTCGTACCTATGCACCATACACTGGTGAATTTGCAAAGGAAGCCGCTTGTAAGTCGGTTCCCTTTGAGATAGTTGAACAGCGCATTGTTTGCCCTGGTATGGAATATCTCAAATTTTCTAGTGCGGATCCTCTTGTTATTGGATGTGCTCTCATTGTTGATCCAACAAAAATTTATTTAGAATCAGTTCATTCTCGCTGGTTGACGCGACTTGAAAAAGTATCAGAGATGGCAAAGCGTAAAAATGCGCTTGCGGCCGTAAATGGTGGATTTTATCGTCCGAGTCGACACTTTTGTTCAAACCCAGCAGGTGTATTAAAAATTAATGATCTCTTCTATTCCGATCCTCAATTTTCACGCGGTGCACTTGCTTGGAATAAGAATGGTCAAATATATCTTGGTCGTCTGAAAGTTAACTGGTATTTAAATATTGGAAGTAAGCAGTATCGAGTTGATCGGGTCAATCAGCCTCGAGGTGATGGTGAGGCGATTGTGTACAATTCAGCCTTTAGGAACAAGACATTCACGAACAGGCTTGGGGTTGAAATTGTGGTTCGTAATGGAATCGTTAACAAAATAACGGTGAATCAGGGAAATGCAAAAATTCCAGATGATGGATTTGTTTATTCAATTGATCCTCAAGCAGGAATTGATACCAAAGCAATCAGCTTGGGGTCTAAGGTAAAGCTCTCCTATTCACTATCGTTATTTGATGCGCCAAGTAAATCTTTTGAGACTAAAAATCAAAGCTTCGATTTTATTGTTGGTGGCGGTCCAATGATGCTGGCTTCTGGTGAGACGCGCTTGTTTGAAGATATGGATGCAGAAATTATTTCAGGCAAAGCGCTCGTAAAAAGGCACCCAGGTGATTCTGTTGGAGACTATCACGATGCATCGCGACATCGCCACTGGCTTATTGAAAAACGTCATCCACGCACTGCGGTTGGTCAGCGATCGGATAATAAACTTGTTTTTATTGTTGTTGATGGTCGAATTCCAGGTTACAGCATTGGCGTCAATTTATATGAAGTTGCAGATATTATGAAAAGGTTTGGTTGCCAAGATGCGATAAATTTAGATGGGGGAGGCGCGAGTATTCTTTATCTTGAGCGAGCAATTAAAAATATGCTTGCTGGAAGTGATCTTGATGAAGAAGAGCGAATTAGCATCAAAAATAGCGTAGGAATTGAGCGTCCAATTGGTGATGCAATTTTATTTTTTCCACGCAAAGATCTCGTATGATTAAAAATCTTTTTTGACGCCGCGTTGTTTCATGACTATTCTGAACACAACGCTTGTTTTTAAGAGAGCTTTGACTTTTTAAGAAAAGGAGAGTCATGTCAACCGCACAACCATTCAAATTAATTATGTTATCAGCGATGTATGAAAATGGTGGAAACACTACTCATCGATTGCTTGATGGCCATCCAGAGTTATTCGTGTATCCATTTGAATCTCAAATTGGTACCGCGATGTCGACCAACTTTATTCAAACACTTGTTCCGTATCGCTATTGCTGGCCAGAGTTTCCAATTAATGGAAATGTGGCAAGTGACTACGAGCTTTTTTATGATGAAGAGCTTAAAACATTGTTGCGCGTTCCTGAGCGTAGCAAGTTTCGTCATGCCGGACTTGAGATGAATGAAACAGATCGCAAAAAGAACTTTGAAATTTATATGACCGGCAAGGAGCGAACCAGAGCCAATTTGGTTGAAGCCTTCTATGTCTCAACATTTCAAAGTTGGAGAAATTACAATCGATCAGGTAAAGAAAAAGCATACGTTGGATACAGTCCAGTGATTGGGCTTGATGCTGAAAAAATATTTACTGATATGCCTGACGCTCAAATTCTGCATGTTGTAAGAAATCCATATTCTGGGTATGCCGATACCAAGAAGCGTCCATTTCCATTGTCACTTAAAAAGTACATTTGGACCTGGAATATTATGCAGCACATGGCGCTTACTTATGCAGAGCAATATCCAAAGAATTTCCATTTGGTTCGATTTGAAGACATTATTGCTGACAATAATACACTTCCAAATATTTGCACCAAGATGGGCCTTGTAGGGTCTGAGACATTGCAACATCCATCGTGGAATGGCGCTCGTCTTGATCAAGTATATCCATGGGGAACCATTAGAATTCCAACTCCTGATGCAAATATTGCAACCATGAATGAACTGACTGCTGAAGAAAAAGCGGACATTCGAATTTCATCGCTTGTTATGCTCAGACAGTTTGGTTATGAAAACCTGTAAGAATTAGTTTATGACGCTGGAAATAAATAAAAGTCTTGAGCAGTATCTTGCACTCAAGCGTTCGCAGTTCTATTTCAAAGCTGATGTTCAGCTTGAGAATACTCTTCTTGCAGGACTTAAACAGCAACGACAGGCATTGCGACCGTTTTTTATTGCCGATGTGCAAGCCCTTTGCCAAGCATTTTTCAAAAAGAAGATGAAAGAAGTTATTCCTCTTTCCAGCGGAGGAACCTTTCATCTTCTTTATCGTGTTACCGATCAGCACGATAAGCAGTATGTTGTCAGACTCAACCTTCCCGAGTTTGGCTGGATTGCGTACGAATTTTTAATAGATCAGTGGATTTATGAAGTACTGAGAAAAAAGAAGCTTCCAACACTTAAGGTTCATGCCGTTGATCTGTCTCGCGCTCAATTTCCTTTTGATTACGAAATCATTGATTGCGCCGTCGGTCAGCAATTGAGTCTCTTGCAAGATCCGGAGACGCAGTATCTACCGCCTTCAATTCTAGAATCGCTTGGGCAATTTCTTGCAGCACTTCACTCGGTTCGTGTTTCAGGATTTGGTCCCTTTGATATTTCTTCGCTTGGAACAAGTGTTCATCACAAAGTACAAGGTGTTCATAATGCATGGCGCGATTATATTTTTTGTAATCTTGATGAACATGTTGCATTTTGTTTAAATATTGGAGCTATTGAGGCTTTACAGGCTGAGCGCATTATAAAGCTTTTTCATCATTTATCACCACTTTTAACCATTGATAAGCCGGTGCTTTTGCATGGTGATCTTGGCAATCACAATATCTTTTCGGATGGTAAAAAAGTGACCGCTCTTATTGATTGGGAAGATTGTATGGCCGGAGATCCCTACTTTGATATTGCTTATTGGGGCACATTTTATAGAGATCATTATCGTGGTCAGCTGCTTGAAGGATATTGCCAAAAAAATCTTCTTGCCGATGATTTTGAAATTCGATATTGGCTTTATTATTTACGGATCTCACTCTCTAAAACGGTTCACCGTTATCGCTTTGGCTATCAAGATTCTCCAGGGCGGCCTCCCGCTTCGTCACGTATTGGACGAGCACTTGATAATTTTACGCAACATGGCGTCTGTATATAAACATATAAATAATCGAGAAAAAGGTTTAAGCAATGAAGATATTACATCTTGTTGGGGGTATGGTTTTTGTTTTTTTGGTATCAGGCAGTACTGTTCAACCCATGCTTAGTCGTGGCGTTAGCTTCTTTGCAAAAGGTGGTAGCAATAAATCACTGACGTCAATGTTTGGAAATTTATCGCTTAAAAGTAAGCCTCAAACATTTTCATTCGAGCAAAAAATAAAACAACCAAAAAATTTCTTTTCAAAAGACTATTCAAAGTTCTCTCAATTTTATCGTTCAAATTATGCTCAAAAACGATGGTTTAGTGGAACAAATGATGGTTCATTTGATGGCGTTCATTCTGATATTAGTGGAAAAATACTCAAGCGATGTCAGTTGCTTGCATTGGCAGAGCGACTAAAATGTTCTGAGGAAGAGGTACAGCTTCGCATTGAGCAACAACATGAACAAGTTATACGAGAGCTTATTGAGCAAAATATTGAAGGTATTGATACGCTAGATAGTGAAGGACGTACGCCGATAATCTGGGCTATGTATTATAGAAACTATACAGCATTGAAAGTTTTGCTGGAAAAAAAAGCAGATCCAAATAAACCTGATTTGGAAGAAAGAATTCCATTGGATTTTGCGGTGTATAATAATGACATTGATTCCTTACTCGCGTTGATTAGAGCTGGAGCAAATCCAAATGTTGTGCGTAAAATAATTGAAGTTGATGAGCAAGGGGTGGCCAGAGAATATTTGGTTACTACGCTGCGCATTGCGGTTGAAAAAGGCTATTTTGATTGTGTTAATTTGCTGCTTCAATGTGGCGCAAACCCTGAATGTCCAACAAAAGAATATAAAAATTTTTTAATCGAAATTGCTCGTGAGAACGGGAATGAAGAAATAGCTGATTTGCTTGAAATTTATCCACTATATGGTGTTTAGCTTGAGTAATTAAATAAAAAACCCCATTAAGTTAATCAAATAACTTAATGGGGTTGAATTTTTGCGAACTAATTTTTATTGAATTTCTTCATCGCTACTATCATAAAGAAAATCTTCTTCATCAGAAACAGAGAATTCTATGGTGTCGGATCCAAATAAAGCGATTAATTCATTGATGATTGCATCTTCTTGTGCAACTAAAACACGTTCTTCAAGTTGTTCTAAATTCACCGGGGTAAGCGTGGTTGTTTTGAGATAATCGTTTAGATTCAAATCAACAACCCTCTTTAACGCATGAACTCTTTTCATTGTATTAATTCTCTCCAGCCAGTTAAGAAAATTAATACGAAAATTAATAGCATGAGTTTTTTCTTGATGCGATAATTTCTGGTTTTTTTCAATGCTGTCAATATCTAAAATGTCACTAAAAAATTCTTGATGTGCTTCTGTATCATTTTGAGTAAGTTCACAGAGCTCAGCTACTTTTGCATGACATTCAATATCAGTTTTATTATCTCGATACATTGCTTTAAGCTTAGACATAAGTCTTTCATACTCAGGATGTGCGTTAACATTCAATTGTGCGCAGCTGAGCAAAAGAGCGGTTGCGGCTAAAAGTTTGATGTTCATTAGGAAACCTCATTTTCATAAAGTGAGAATTAGTAAAATACTGAACCATTAATCACATTTTAGCAAGTATTTGCAGTTTGTCAAACTTGTTAGACCAGGGGAAAGGTCCCCTGAACCTGGCAAGAAGCCTAAAATACAGGTTACCCCAGTAAAAATTCGAAATCTTCGCGTGAGATGATCGGAGCTCGCTTTTCAGAATCGACATGAGAAATGGACATAATCTCTTCAAATAATTTTGCTTTACGCTGCTTAAGAACCATCATTTTTTCTTCAATAGTATCATGCATAACTAAGCGTGTAACAATTACTTGCTGCTGCTGCCCAATTCTGTGTGCACGGTCAGATGCTTGATTTTCAACCGCAGGGTTCCACCAAGGGTCAAGATGAAAAACATACGAAGCGCGTGTTAAGTTTAGCCCAACGCCGCCAGCTTTAAGGCTGAGCAGCATAACCGGAACTTCTTGGTTAACTTGAAAGCTTTTAATAATTTTTTGTCGCTGAGTAACAGGCGTAGACCCATCAAGACGAGCATAGCTTATGCCCACTTCGATAAAATATTTTTCTACAAGATCAAGCGCACTGGTGAATTGTGAAAAGACAAGTGCCGCATGCCCTTCTTGACTCAGTTCTTTAATTGTTTCAATAAGGTAAGCAATTTTTGGAGAGGGTTTATTAATCTCTTTGTTAACAAGCTCTCCGGTAATGCAAATTTGCCTCAAGCGCAGCAGAGCTGTTAGTGCAATAATTCCAGCCTGTGAAGCACTTTTTGATTCGTACGCATCAAGAACTAAATTTTTAATTTGTGCTACAGTGCGTGCGTATAAGCTTTTTTGACTTGGTTCCATTTCTAAATAGAGGTCAGATTCAATTTTAGGTGGAAGGTCTTTTAAGATATCCGCTTTTGTTCTACGTAAAATAAAAGGCTTACTTCGCTTGAGTAAAAATTGCCCGGAATCATTTTTTGCTTCTGATTGAAACTCTTTATACGGAGGAAATAGTCCAGGGAGTGCTAAATCCATGATCGAATAATATTCGCCAATATGGTTTTCAAGTGGTGTTCCGGTTAGACATATTTTAAAGACGCCATTCAGTTGTCGTGCTGCATTAGTTCTTTTTGCATAAATATTTTTAATTGCTTGAGCTTCATCAAATATGATGACGTGAAATTTTGACTCAGCAAATTCTTTTGCATCGGTTCGTATCATGTCATAGGTTGTTAAAACTACTTGTGCGTCTTTAAAATTAAATGCTCGTGACGCTCCATGATGAACATGTAGTTTGCATGATGGATAAAAGAGTGAGATTTCATGATTCCAGTTAAAGAGCAAGCTTGGAGGTACGACAATAAGGTGAGGGCCACTTTTTTTGAAAGGAGAACTGATTTTTTTTGTATCGACTCCTACAAGAAACGCTATTGCTTGTATTGTTTTTCCAAGACCCATGTCGTCGGCAAGGCATGCTCCAAATCGATGTTGGTATAAAAATGCTAACCAGTTATAACCCACTTTTTGATAGTCACGAAGCTTTCCGGTAAAAGTCTTTGAAAGTTCATATTCAGGGAGTGATGTGAGTGTTAAAAGATTTTTGAGCAACATCTCTTCTGCTTTGGGAAGATTGAGTTTTGCACCCATTTGCTTCATTTGAAAGAGGTCAAAAATTTGTAATCGGGGAATTTGAAAAAAATCGGGGGCCTCTTTTTTTGTACTCTTCTTCTTTGGATTAACATACAAAAGAATTCTTTTGAGCATTTTTAATGATTCATCATCAATCAATTGAACCGTTTGCTCATTCTGATACACGCCCATTTGCTCTAAAATTTTTTCCCATTTTTCTATCGGTAATTGTGCGCCTTGGTACAATATTTCAGGCTTAACTTCAAACCAATCAATATCGTTATCTTTCTTGATAATAATATCAAAATCGAGTTTAACTCGTTCAATTTTCTTGCCTTCATAAAAAAGCTGTACATCATTTTTATCAAGTTCACTCTTGAACAAAGAAAGATTTTTGAGCAGATCAGTTTGAGAGATTGTCATACTGATAAATGAAGAGTTCTCTTCAAAATTATTTATGCCACTTTTAACGCATGCAGCAAAGAGATGAGCGGTATCTTTTAAAAAAAGTTGGTACTGAGCAAATTGCCCATCAACTATAAAAATAGATTGAAAAATGGGCTGAATATCTGAATCTTTAAATCGTTCAAGTACTTGAACAAGCTTATCTTTTTGTATTTTATTGAGGCGAAAAAGTACTTCCTTGCATTCGTCAATAACTGTTTGAATAATGAGGTCCTTATCTGAATCTGTTTGAGCATTCAGTATATTCACAAGAGCGTTGTAGGTAAAAAGTCTGACTTCTTTTCTTTTTGACGGCAGCGCATCAATAACTTCTTGTACTAAGTGATTTATGGTATGAAGTTTTTCTTCTGCATCTAAAATATCAGGTAAAATTTTTAGCTCAGCTGATACCATGCCAGATTGTAGCATTTTTTTTATGAACACAGATTTTTGTAATTTAAAATGATTTACAGGAGCCGCTTTATCATTTATTTTAAAAAAGAAATTCGTGAGCGATGGGCCGTTGAGTCCCGCTGTGATCAATGGCTTCTGTTTTAGATTTTTTATAGGCACAGTCAGCTGAGCATTCTCAGAAAATATAATAAATTCAGACGTGGCATTTCTTTTTTTCAGTTCATCCCGTAAAACTGTCCAAGGATATTGCCAAGGAGTGGTTGCAATAGTAACCTCGCCTGCAAAAAATCCAAATTGCCCAAGATCTGGATTAAAAAGAATGCCAGGACCAATCAAAAGAAGCCCATTTAGGGCTTGGTTGCTTTCAAGGGCAGGCTTCATGATTACTTGCTTGCCATCAATAAGATCAATAATAAGTTTTGGCTGGCAGGTGAAGAGATCTTTGCTCATGATTCGATATACAGCTTTGCCATGATGAAGAAAAAATGGATAAGTACCAATACAAGATTTTAAAGTATTTAAAAAAACTTTTGCGTCCAGATAGTTATGAAAAGGCTTTAACTGTTTTGGTATTTCAATGCTCCCATCAAGAGCGTCTTTGTCTTGATAATGAACTCGTATAGAGACTGGAAAATGCGAAGAAAAATCCAAATTTTCAAGGATATGGTTTTTATAAATATGCACCGAAAAGTCAGCAGCTTTGAGTGTTGGAGTTTGATGAGGAGTTGCTTCTTGAGAAGATGCTTTCATGAGTTGCTCATGAAGAACTTTTTCTCGATCCGATTTGTGGTTATTTTTTAGCAGATCAACAATGGTGAGTAACGCGCATACTTCATGTTTACAAGGAAGGTTTCCCCAGGTGCTTTGCACCGGGCATGTGCATTTGCCAACAACTTGCTTTTGCCGATTGAGTTCCAATTGCACCCGATACATCTGAGAGCCTTCAACAAGGCATTCCAAGACTGAGTCATTATTTTTCCAGGTAAAGCGTTGGAGTGCTTCATTTTTAAAATAATGTTCGCCTCGCTTGAAATACTGGTCATCAGTTGACTGTGCAATTTGGTATTTAGATAAAGTTTTAAGCTTTGCAAGCATTGTGGTATTGGACAAGAGCGCATCTCCTTATAAAGCTTAGAACTGTTGTATTTCTTGGTAATCATCAAAGTACAAAACCGCATCACCAACGATATAATAATTTTCATGCCCCTTTCCCAGGATTGCAATAATTGCTTCTGGTTGAGCCAGTTCAGCTGCATATTGAATCGCCAGAGATCTATCCGGCTGACAGCTTACAATTTCATGCTGACTTGCAGGAATGCCCGCCAAAATATTGTGAATAATTGTTATGCCGTCCTCGGAGCGGGGGTTATCATTGGTCAAGATAATCTGATCAGCATATTGAGCAGCTACCGCTCCCATAGCTGGTCTGCGTGAGGGATCGCGGTCGCCACCACATCCAAATACAACAATTAAATTTTTTGTCATTGTTCGCAAGAGTTTTAAGACCGCATCCATTGAAGCTGCATTGTGTGCATAATCAACAATACCAAGTGCTCCATTTTTTAAGCGGTGCAACTGCATGCGCCCAGGAACTCCAGAAAACAAATCGAGAGCATGCTGAATTATATCAGGTTTTATCCCCATTTTGAAAGCAATTAACCAAGCCATAACCAAGTTGTAACCATTAAAATCCCCAATCAAAGCAGCGCATGTAATAATTTTTCTACTGACATCCGGAGCATCGGGTTCTAAAGCTATCGAAAGCGACATGCTATCAAGAACAGAAAATTGTACGTGCCGATGATTGTTTGCATCAGGTATTAATGATTGCTGTCCACATGTGATAACGGTTACGTTCGGTAATTGAATGGCACGCGCAAGTGCTTTGAGCCCCCACTCGTTATCAGTATTAATAACGATAGATCCGCCCGGTTTTACTTGATCAAATAATTTGAGCTTATCGGTAAAATAATGCTCCATGCTCGTATAAAAATCCATGTGATCGTGATACAAGTTAGTAAAGCCAACAACATCAAATAAAATTCCATCAACTCGATTCAGGCTTAATGCATGTGATGATGTTTCAAGAACAACATGGCTCACTTGATGCTGAACAGCTTGAGCTAGAAACATCTGCAAAGCATCGCTTTCAGGAGTTGTGTGAGTACCTTGCATTTCTTTGATGATTGGTGTGTTGAGTGTTGTATCATAAGTCGCAATAAAATTTTTGATGGTGCCAACAAGACCGGTCAGAAGACCTGCTGTACGTAAAATATGTTCAACCAAGTATGTTGTTGTACTTTTGCCTTTGGTTCCGGTGACCCCAATCATGGTGAGTTGTGCTGCTGGGTTACCAAGCGCTTGTGCCGCTCGTTTTGCAAGTTCTTGGCGTGCATTACATACAACATCAAGTTTTATGTTGTGCATTGAACACAATTGCTCAAGCTCAGGTGTCAGTGTTTTGTCTTCAATAACAATAGCAGTTGCACCACGATTGATTGCTTGAGCTATGCAGGTTGCTCCATCAATTTTAAAACCGCGAATAGCAACAAAGGTTGAACCTTGCCCCACGTGGTCGGTATGGCTAGTTACCGGATATGTTTTGGGGATCAACATTGTTGAGCCTTCCAACTTTAATGGTTGACCAGCTTGCAGGATTAAGATAATTGCTCACCACAGCATTTACTTCTTCATGTGTTACGGCATTGATGCGATCAAGGCAGTTATCAAAATAGTTCCAGTCTTTGTTATTGCGAATAATAAAATTATACGCATTGTTGAGTGCTTGATTTGTTGCAAATGACTTTGCAAGCTCCATTCTTTTGGTTTGCTTTGCAACATTTAAATCATATTCAGGTATACCGTTATCAGCAATTGATTGGAGCATTGTTCGAATGAGCTTTTCGGTCGGTGCAACGTTTTGTGGTGAAAGAAGTGTAACAACTCGACCAGCTCCTTTGGTTAAAAATCCAGATGCAGAAAGCGATCCCTGGCATGAATAAAAAAGCCCAGTTGCTTCGCGAATGGCGAATAGTTGTTTGTTGAGATATTGCTCGATGAGCTCAAGAATAAGGTCATCATCTGTATCTGCGTAATTGGTAATGCGTGCAAGCATCAGCACTACCATTTCTTTGGGCATTGGTTTGATGATTTCTTGTGGCGCAGGATTTGTGATCTCTGGAATGGTAAAATCGTATGAGTTATCACGTATTGATGGCTTCCATGATCCGAAGATTTTTTCTAGGTCAGCTTTAATTGTTTTTTTGTCGATATCGCCAACCAACGTAATAAACATTCCAGTAGGGATGACGTAGTTTTTGTGAAAGGTAAAAAGCTCATTGCGCCAAGTTTTTTCAAGTAAAGCAATCATCTGATCATCACTCTTACGCCATGGATATTGAGCAAAAAGATAATCCCCGATAGTTTTACTTGCAACATATATTTCGCTTTTTTTATTCATTTTAATTGACTCAATCTCATGAGCAATTGCTTGATTAAATGAAGCTCTTGGAAAGGTTGGTTGTGTCAAAATATGCATGCAGCGTTGACCAACGACTGCTAAGTCTTCTTGAAGGCATGAGCCTGACGCTCCACCAGATCCGAAGAATGCTGAGGCGCCAAGTTTTTCAAAGAAATCGATATGATCTTTTTTAGAAAATCCCTTACTTCCTTCCAGTAACTGTGACATGGTCAACATTCTGACATGCTCTTGGTTATTGTTATCAAGATAGAGTGATAGTTGCTCATTATTCTTAAAGCTGCATGAAAATGCGATAAATGGAGTATTTGGTTTATTTTTAATAAAGACTTCAAGTCCGTTTGAAAGAATAAAGTGTTGATCCGGTTTTTCTAAAGAAAAATCAATGAGTTCAGGTTCAGGGAGTTGATCAACAAGATTTTTTTCTTCATCAACCTGAGATTCTCGAATTTTATTGTTGATTAATTTTTCATCAGCTGTGTCAATCATGGCATGCAGAGCTTCCCATTCTTGTTCGTCATTCTGGGCAATGGGCTGAAACGAAATTGTGTGCATGCGTGATGGCTTAAGAAATTTTTTACAAAACTCTTGGATTGTTTTTTTGTTGAGTGAATCGCAAACTCTTATGTCATCAAAAACTTGGTATTCATTTCGTTCAATAAAGTAGTTTGATGCAAACATTGATGCGATAGAGACGTTGTACTGAAAAGCATCCAGAAGCGACGTTTTTGAATTGTGTCGAAAGTTAGCAAGCTCTTGTTCTGTTGGACCATTAACCATTAAATCATTAATTTGATCAGTGATAAATTGCTTACATCGTTTAACAATAGACTTTTTATTAAAGGTTTTATCAAACCAAGAACGGTCAGCTTCATTTTTCGGGCGCAGGTAAATATACATGTTTCCCCCAAATTGAGCGACATGTCCGCCAGCTGATATGCCAAAAACAAGATTGTGTTCATCGCGTAAGGGGCGAAGCCTTTCCTGTAAAACGTATTGCATAAAATCTTGAGCATGTGCACTTGTGCGATCCTGATAGTTGCTCAGTGTCTTCCAGGTTAGAAATAGAATTGGTGCTGGAATGTGCTTACTTACAACAATTTTCTTTTGCGTAATTTGTTGATCGGGCATATCAAATGTTGGAGCATCTTCAATGTTTGATGCTGCAGGGATTGAGTCAAAATGAAGATAAACAAGTTTTTTAAAACTTTCGACATCAACGTTGCCAACAACGGTTAAAAGACCTTTTTCAGGAGTGTAGTGTTTCTTATAAAATGCTTTGAGTTGGGCTGCATTTGCTTGAAGCAAGTCTTCTTTAAATCCTCCCAATGGATGGTGGTAAGGATGATTAGATGGATAAAATTCTTCGCCAAGAATGTTATGTACAAGGCCTGATGGATCTTTACTCCTCATTTTGAGTTCGTTAACAATGGCTTTAACTTCAGATGCAAAATGGTGCTCATCAAAGCGAACGTTTTCCATGCAATCGGCAAGAATGCCAAGAAATACAGGCCAATTTTTTTCATCAGTTTTAAAATAGTATCGTGTAAGATCTGTGCTGGTGTTGGCGTTGTATCCAATTCCAATACTGCCAATACAAAACTTTTCAGCGATTGCTTTCAGATCAAGCTCTGACATTTTTTCGGTGCCTTTAAAAATCATATGTTCAACCGCGTGAGCAAAACCAAATTGCCCGTGCTCTTCGTCTTTTGAGCCAACTGCAAAGGTAAGCATGGTAACCACTTCGGGTGACATATTTTCTGGTTGCGTTTGATAGAGTAATGCGGTGAATCCGTTATCAAGAACCAGTTTTGTAATTTTTTTACTCGAACGGACTAAGCACTCATCAAGATGCGAAAGTCCTTGAGTTGAATTTATTGCAGCATTCTTTTGAAGGCTATTTGGAGAACTATGAAGAAGTGAAAATGTAAACACGGTCAATAAAAAATAGATGGGTAAACCGAGCTTTATGTGCTTCATGCTTAGTTCCTCTTTGTTATAACTAGAATAACTTGACTGGCAAGCTATTCTAGCATTCAGGTAAAAACAGTTCAAATGCGCGCAATAAACATGTCGTAACTTTTAATATTATGTTAATTCTCTGAATGTGTCGATCTGGAGAGTGTATTCGAAACTGTATCACATTGATACAGTTTGTTGGACGCCTCAGTTATCCTTCATCAAGAAACAGTTTAGAGGCAACTTACTAACAACTTTGTTGGCAACTATTATGGAAAGTTTGTTTTGTATTGGTTTTAAAAGCTTTTTTAATAAATTTTGAAATTTTAGAAGGTTTCAGTTTGGCGTTAACTCAAAAATTACAAAAGCCTCGCTGGATTTTCTATTATATTTATTCAAATTATTGATCAAGTCGTGATATTGGAGAAATATTTTTTTATGTAATTTTCAATTTTAGCAATTATTTTTATTAAAATATGGGTGTAATGATAAATGAATATTTCATCAATAAAAATTGCATATTATTTGTGAAAATATTGAATTGAAAATAAAAAATAATGATCGATTATATTTAATTACAAAGAACCTGGCTTTTGCTATTTTTTACTGAGTAAGTAAACTACTGGTAACGGGCAAAACTGCACTTAATTTCGTATTTTGGATAATGCTATGAAAACTACTATCGATGAACAAAATCTTTTGGACTCCGATCAGAAAGGTGACATGGACCGTCAATCAGATTTAGAAAAAAATGAAGCGGTTCTCTTGGGTGATGAAAGCACAAGGAATCATCTTCACGGCGATGCTTTACAAGTTGAGCAACCAGGAGATGATCTTCCTATTTCGGAAATGGATCTTTCCGAGGAAGATCGACAAGCTTTTGAGCAACAAATGGAGCTGTATAAAAAAAAGATTATCTGCACAAAGCTTAGTGATGAGTTAACTCATCGATTTAACGATGCTGCAGGACTTTTGATAACACTTGATGCTGAAGTGATATCAAAACAGAATCAAGCTCTTGAAAAAAATGATTACATCAAACAAATTGTGCAACAACTTATGCATGATGGCTATATTCAGGTTAATGAACAAGAATTCAAGAGATCTGAAGAAAGCGTGCAAAAATATGTAGACCTGCTTAATGATGTTCGAAATGAAATCAATCAAGAGATGCAGCGCATAGCGCTTATGCAGACTGCTGAAGAAGGTAAGGAATTTGCTGTTTGGAAGACTGCGCCTGATGAATATCCAGTGTATGTTGAGCAGCGCATTAAGCAACTCAAGCACTATATTAAATCGGTGAGACGCGATCTTAACATCAGTTATTCACGTTACTGCTTTGGCTTTGAGTCTCAAATGAGACGGATTGAATCTATTCAGCGTTATATCGAGCGTGTCGTAAAACAACGAGCTTCGTAAAAACAAATTTTGTATCTTGAAGAGTAGACGCTTACGCGTCTACTCAATTTTTTAGAATCTTAATTATTTCTGCTTGTTTGACAACTTGTGTTGCCCCTTTGAGCATGTCTTTAACCGTGACCGTTCCTTGAGCTTGTTCATCAGAGCCAAGCATTAAAACATAGCGAGCGCCAAGCTTGTTAGCTTTCTTGAGCATGTTGGTTACTGATGATCCTTCAAGAAGAACTTCTGTACACAAATCATGATTCACTAATTCTTGTCCCAAAAGCAATGCAAGCGGTTGCTGCTCTTGCGCGACAGGAATGATGGCGTGAAGTGCTGGTTGTTCAGGAAGTGCTAATTTTTGAGCAGATTGTTCCATAAGCATCAATGTTCTTCCAATCCCAATCGCGCAGCCAATTGAAGCAAGGTCATCGTTGGCTCCAACTTCTTTACCGAGGCTATAGCGTCCACCGCCACAAAATGTATTTTGTGCTCCTAAATCGCGTGATGAAAACTCAAAAGCCGTTTTATTGTAATAATCTAAACCTCGAACAAGCAGTGGATCAATAATAAAATTGACTGAAAGTATGGTAAGCGTTTCTTGTAAAAGTTTCCACTCTCCATTGCACGGCGTGCAGAGTTGGTCAATAAGCTTAGGTGCTTTGATATATAACTTTTGGCATGTTTCACTTTTGCAATCAAAAATGCGCAGCGTATTCCGATCTTTTCGCGTGGTACAGGTTGAGCAGATTTGATCGGCAATAGTTTCTAAAAATGCAAGTAATGCAGCCTTATGATTTTTTCGGTCATCACTGCACCCTAAAAAATTTAATTTAAGAACATAATTTTCAATTTTCAACTTATGCGTAAAAAGGTCATCAAGCATTTTGAGAAATTGGATGTCATGCATAATTGAAGGACTATTTACCACTTCAATACTGAATTGAGAAAATTGGCGCCAACGACCTTTTTGAGGTCTTTCATGTCGAAACATTGGACCATGAGTATAAACCTTCCAAGGGCGCTGTTGTACACCATTCTCAATGTATGCACGAATGGTAGAGGCGGTGCCTTCTGGGCGTAAGCAGATGCTGTCTTCGCTTTCCGCTTTGAATACATACATCTCTTTTGAGACAACGTCAGTGTCGGTTCCCAGTGAGCGAACAAATAAATTAGTATGCTCAAGGATAGGTGTTTGTATTTCTGTAAAGTTATAACACTGCATGTGATGCTGTGTTGTTTGCATAAAAAAGGTTTGTAGCTTGAGGTCCAGAATGTCTTCGGTTCCTCGTACGCGTGAAATCATCATGGTTCCTTTCGCATAGGGTAATTGATGCTTGCCATTTTAGCAGATTAACCTTGAGTGGCCTATGCTTTTTTGATTATTGCCTATTACAGCAATGCGAAAAGAGTCTTTTAAAGTTTCTTAGTCATGTAGGCAGCATCATGATATTCACCATGGTGTGCAAAGGCTTGTTCAATAATGCCAACAATTGCAAAGCCCTGAGCTTCGTAGAGCTTAACGGCCGCTTCTTGGCGTTGGTTAACAAGCAGGTAGGCGATAATAATTCGTGGATCATGAGTAAGTTTTTCAAGAAGTTTTTTGATGAGTTGTGTCCCTATTCCCTTGCTTCGTGCTTCCGGCAGTACATAGACCGAAATAATACGTGCTCGGTGTTGATTGATACAGCCATCATCCAGTAATGCACCGGCCATACCGACCAAAATTCCGGAGCGCTCGGCAAAAAGCATATACCCTGTTTTTCCATCCTCTTTGAGGCGCTGTTTCCAGACATTGTCTGGTAGTGCGGCATCTTCTTCGTACGTTTTTCCAAATGCATACGGATCTTGCATGATTGCATGCAGCCGGAGGGTTTTATATTCACGCCAGCGTGATGGTGTGAGTGAAATAATGTTGACCGTGTCTTTCATGAAATCACCTTATCTGTAAAACAAGATTGAAATATTCTGCACAATTCACCATAGCAAATTTTCAATAAATCGAGTATTACGGTTTACTAAAATCATCTTGATAGAAATAAATTTTAAAGTTCTTAAAATTAAATTATGCATACGGGATTGCGCATCAAGTAAAAAACGTTTATACAATGACGGTTGTTGTTATTTTTTTAACCGTGGAAAAAGGAATATTGGTATGGTTTTTAGAAATGTTATGTACGTATTGTTTTTAGTTGCTTCATGTGTAAATGTTGTAGAGCTTAGTGCAGCTCCTGGGAAATTATCTCAGGGTCAGTATCAAGCTTCCAGTCAACAAGTTTATAAATTTTTTCAGGATAACTCATTTGATTTTGCAGAGCATTGGCAATTATTCAAAGAGGGTAATATTGAGCTTGAGACTTTGAAGGGGATGATTGATCAAAGACTTCAAGAAGCTGCACAAACTGTTAGTTTGGGAAAGAGCGCAACGGTTTATACGCTTTTGACCAAATGCTTTGGATCTTGTGCGCCAGAGTCGAAGTGGTTGAAAAAAACTATTAGTGAAAGCTTAGATGCTGCTAATGCTCAGCGAAGAAAAAGCGCGCTGGCCGAAAAGAAGCCATTTACCAAATTTCAGCTTAATCTATCTTGGGCGCCATGCACAAAAAATGAAAGTGCTCAGGTGTTTTTCGAATCAATCAGTCATGCAATGTCTGTATTCTTGGATGAAATACAAGCATCCCAAAATATTCCTCAATTTTTGCTTATTGTCAGAAACCTGAAGGCGGGAAATCAACAGAACATTGTTGCTGAATTTATTACTCTTCCCAATCAATTACCGTTTTCTTCTCAAGGTTATGAATCTAAAGAATCAGTAGATTTCGTTATGGAAGAAGACGAGATCCAGGATCAATATGACCAGTCCAACGCTTGGGATCTGGAGAGCGACCTGTGGACTGCGGTAGGTGAAAATGTTGATGGTAAGGTTCAGGTCTTTATGCTTGCCGCAGGAGTTACCTGTGTTGCTATTGGTATTTTTGGAAGCTTGTTTCTCTAAGACCTAACTCGAATGTGATTGTAAAAAAAATTAAGAGCATCAAGATAACAACTTGGTGCTCTTGTTCGTTAGCATCAAAAATAAAGGAGAAATAGTAATGAAGCGTTTTATTGCAAGAGTTTTTCTTTTGCTTGGTTGTTTTACGCCTCTTTATGGGATTAGCAGTGAATTGTGTGAACAAGCATGGTTTATCTGTCCATGGGAAAAGATTGAGCAAGAATATAAAGAAAACCAGAATATGCTCAATATCAGTGTTTATGATATTCCAGAATATAAAAACAATTTGCCAGAGTGGATAACCGATGCCTGGGTTAATGAACTTGTTACATATTCTAAAAAATCTATAAATATTAAAGGTATTTCGTTGTTGCAGGAATCGGATGGAATAAATTCTATTCTTTCCACTCAAGGATTAGATGATTCATTCAAACAAGCTTTTAACGCTTACTCAAAAGCTCATGCAGGTGTGAATCAGTTAGAGCCATTTGATATTTTTTTGAGTTGTTTTTCCACGAAAAGTGATGTTAATTTTTTTACGTGTACGTTTGTTTCAACAAGTCAGCGTCATCAAATAAAGACAAAGCCCAATAACGTATATTTACTTCATAATAAACCCTTGATTGCTTCGCAAGAGTCATCCACCAACATTTACGGGAGTATTTTGTTTGGTTCACTTGCATATGGCCTGCTTCTTGCAATAGCATATTTGGGTGAAGGTCCGGGCGCATAAAGCTGTGCTGCATATGCAGCGTGACATGTTGATAAAAAATAAAATACTATTTACCCAAATTGTGGAGTTTTCAGGAGAGGAGTTCATGAGTGGACTACGAAGAAATATTGTGTATCTTGCACTTTTGATTGGCTCATGTTTGTATGATCCATTGGTCAATGCTCAAGACTCAAAGCTGTACTTGGTATCGAGTATCCAAGTTTTAGATTTTTTAGCCAACAACGGGTTGAATGTACCAATGCTTTGGGAAAACTTTTCAGCAACGAATACTCGTTTTTTAGAACTCCGCTCAATTATTGCAAAAAAATTTGAGCATGCAATAAAGGATAAAATTCCAAATAAAGACTTTACTATTCTTGACCTGCTGATTCAGCTTTTTGGAAAGAGATCTTTAGAAAAAATATTTCCAGACATTGCTTTAAACGACCGGTGTTGCAAGCTTAATAAGCTTGGAGCACCTGACTTTGTCAGATGGAAGCTAAGTGGCGATTGGGCAGAACCATTAAATGACCAAGATATTAGAATATTCGTGTATTTTTTTGCGTATCAAATTTGTTTATTTCTTGATGATGTTCAAAATAATTACAAAATTTTACCTCAATTTTGGGTTGCTTTTGTCCACCTTTTTTCTACAAAAGAAAATGATGAAAACGCGAGGTCTCATATATTCGATATTTGTTGGATTATTGACTCTGATAACGTTAAACTTTTTGATATTTCTCGCGATATGATGAGTGACTTTCTTAAAGAGCTTGGGCTTGAAATAGGGGGTGGTAATAACGATGAAGAGAGTGAACATGGCGAGTTTGGCGATGGTCTGAATAATGTTATTGAAGAACTTGAAGCATTTGCATTAGATATTGATGAAGTGACTTTTTTTAAAGAGCTTGAGCTTGAAATAGTGAATAATAACAATAATTAAGAAAATGAAGATATCTATGTTTAACATGAGATCAAGCTTTTTATTTTTGCAGCTGGCCTTATTCCAATTACTCGCGTTGCTTACCATACAAAGCTGTTTGTCCAAAAATTATACGATCGAGAAAGAAATGAAGAGAGTAGTACTTGTCATTGGCGGGGCTGGGTATATCGGCTCGCATACATCGTGGTTGCTTGCGCAACAAGGTTACCGAGTAGTTATTCTTGATGCACTTATGCATCAACAGCCTGTGAATTTGCCATGGGCAACATTTATGCAGGGAGACTTTGGCGATCGCCAGCTGCTCAAAAAAATATTTTCAGAGCTCGCAATTGATACGGTGATGCACTTTGCAGCATTTATTGAAGTGGGTGAGTCAGTTAAAGATCCTGCAAAATATTATAATAATAATGTTATCAAAACTATTCACTTGCTTGATGTCATGCGTGAGTACAGCGTGAACAAATTAATTTTTTCTTCCAGTTGTGCGGTCTACGGCAACCCGGTGCGTTTGCCCCTTGATGAAGAGCATCCCACCAATCCTGTCAGCCCCTATGGGCGAACCAAGCTCATGATCGAATATGCGTTGCAGGATTATGCCCTCGCCTATGGAATGCGTTATGTTGCATTGCGCTATTTCAACGCTGCTGGTGGCCTGACCGAGCAAGGACTTGGTGAGTTTCACAAGCCAGAGAGCCACATCATTCCTATTTTACTTGCCGCTGCGCGCAATAATAAACCCTTTAATATTTTTGGAACTGATTACAACACGCTTGATGGAACCTGTGTGCGCGATTATATCCATGTTCTTGATATTGCTCGCGCTCATGTGCAAGCATCGGAGTATCTGAATTCTGACGGTCAAAGCCAAGTTTTGAATCTTGGAACAGGGATTGGCTACAGCGTTAAGGAGCTTGTTGCTTGTGCGCAAGAGGTGTCTGGGGAACAAATCCAAATCAATTATGGACCACGTCGTTCTGGTGATGCTGAAACGTTGGTAGCAGATGCAACAAAGGTTGCTCGGGTGCTTGGTTGGAGGCCGCAATATTCAGACATGCGCGAAATTATGCGCAGTGCGCATGCATGGCAGGTGAATCTATTTTCAAAAGAATTAGAGAGGGTAGAGGTATGAATTTTTTGTGGACTATTGCGCTGGGGCTGGCGGTGAGTTGCTTTTCAGGAGATGCCTTTGGAATGTTTGGATATCAATCAACTGAAATGAAGCTCTTTGGGGCAATTAAGAATGGTAATGATCAAGAAGCTATAAAGCTTATAGATAAGAAAGCGACTATAGGATGGGGATATGCAACGAATCTTGACCAGACAACAGATTTAGAAATTAAGCCCATGGTTGAAGTTACCACCAGGAGAATGCCTAAATTTAGCGTGACGAAGATTGAGAATGCTACGCCTCTTATTTTGGCAGCGTGGTTTAAACGTTCTAATATTATTGACAAGCTTATTGCTGAGCAAGAAACTAATAAAAGGCCTATCGGTAATAAAAAGCAAGCAATAATCTCTGGTTTAAATGTGGCTGAAAACAAAGAAGAAAAAATAAAAGATGCTTCTGCAATTGATGTAGCAAGATTTCGAGGTTATAAAAAATTAGTTAAAAAGCTTATTGACGAAAAAATTGGTAGCAAGCTTGATCTCCAGACTGCACAAGAGTGGCTTGACGGAAAAAAAGCAGAAAAAACTGCGAGTAACCTCGAGCTTAAAAATAAATTAGAAACTCTTCAAGAATCTCTGACCAAACTCAAAGCAAAACTCAATCAGCTGACGCAAAGCTTGCAGCAGCTTAAAGGTGGCTTAACCGTTTAACTGCCACTATCAAAATTAATCGGTGCAGCTATCCTCAATAAAAAGAGGAGAAAATATGGTTGCATCGATTATTAAAAAAAATACCGGTTTTTTGATTGTTTTGGTTCTACTTGCCTTTGTAGTTCGAGCTTTAGTTTTTTATGGCTATCTTAGCCACGATCAGCGTTACTGGCAGGTTGACTCAAATACCTATCATCTAACGGCTCAAGAAATTGCGCAAGGTCATGGAATCAGTAAACCAAATGGTCAGCCGCAATTTTACCGCGTGCCCGGTTATTCTCTTTTCTTAGCACCGTATTACGCACTCTTTGGCCCCGATACCAAAAATGTTTTATGGCTGCAGGTGCTGCTTGCTTGCTTCATTCCCGTACTCATTTTCTCGATGAGCTTAACGCTTTTTCCTGCTCATCTCTTGCTTGCAAAAGCAAGCAGCCTGTACAGCTCTGTGCACCTCGGTCTTGTCCTCTATTCAGGATTCTTCATGACCGAGACGCTCTTTATCTTTTTATTCCTGCTCTTTGCAATATTTTTTTTCAAAGCGTTTCGAATATTTCCCCGAAGCAGAACACACGTTGATACTTTTTTTTCAAAAGAATTATTGACTCTATTTTTTTCGGGAATTTTTCTTGGCGCAGCATCGCTTGTGCGTCCTGTTGGGCATTACTTACTGGTAGTCAGCCTGCTTTTGTTGTGGTGTGGGTGCGGCAGTTGGCTAAACAAATGTGCCAAAAACATTGCGCTCATCTGTGGCTGGCTAGCTTCTGTTTCGATCTGGTTGTTGCGTAATTGGCTGCTCACCGGGTATTTATTTTTCCATACGTTACCAGGCGGTCACTTTCTCTATCTCTCTGCCGCTCGTGTTGCCATGCATGTGCATGAAACCTCCTACCAAGAAGCGCGCCAAATACTTTCACGTGAGGCGCAGGAGCTCATGGACCAGAAAGAAAAGGAGCTTGGGCGACCATTGCAAGAAATTGAAACGTGCATTGTTATGGAGCGGCTTTCGGTTAAGTACTTTATGAAACGACCGTTTAGTGCATTAAAAAATTGGTGTACCGATATGCTGCGCACCACACTTTCTCTCTATTCGGCAGAGCTGCTGTATTTGGAATCTGGTCGACAAGATATTGATTATTTTGCAAAAGGGCGTGGGGTTTGGGCGATGTTCTGTCGCTACCTCGTTCCACAAACTGATAAATTTTGGCTTAAGGTCATTACCTATGTCGAGATGTTTTTATTCTTATTCATACTCATTGGCTTTGCTGGAAGTTTAGTGGTTGCATTACGAGGACTTATTTTTGAAGCACATATGCAGCTTGCTGACGCACTTGCAAAAGTTCTTCCCTTTATGCTGCTCTTTATCGTAATCTCGCTTTCTGGTGGCTATGCACGCATGCGGCTTCCGTGTGAACCTTGGCTGATTATAACTTCATGGTCGTTCTGGCTGTATTTTGGAAAAAAATTTTTTAATAAGGAGCTCTCATGAACATTACGCAGTCATTAAATATTTTTAACATTCACCGCTACAGCCCACAGGTCCAGCGGTTGATTATTGTCATGAGCGCGCTCCTTGTACGCTTTCCGCTGGTATTTATTTTTTTTGGCAGTGCAGATATGCGTAATGAAGTTTCTATTACTAAGCTCATCTTTGCCCATACACAGGGTGCGCTTAATCTACCTCACCCCTACATTCCGCTTGCAGCAATGTTGAGTTGGGCTGCCGGTGTGCTCAATATTTACACTTCGTTACCATTAAGCTTTTGTTACAAGATTTTTCCAATCTTCTTTGATCTCATGCTGGTTGTACTGGTATACGATATTTTTAAGCGCTCAAAGCCTGAATATGCGGCAACCGTTGGTTTGCTCTATGCCTTTGCTCCGATTCCGTTGATTATCAACTGTATTCATTTTCAGTTTGATAGTATCGTTTTATTTTTTTTGGTATTGAGCTTTTATGTTCGTGACTATTTTCACGATTCATATACCAAATATTTTTTGTTTGGGGTTCTGTTCGCGCTTTCATTTTTATTTAAATCGTATGCATTACTCTTTTTATTTTTCTTCTTTACTCCCTTTAAAAATTTTTCACATAAACTTGGGCATTTGTGGTGCATTGGAAAAGGTGCTGCTTCGCTTATTTGCACGGCGGCTATCACGGTCTATATTATTGCTCGGCTCTCCCGATTTTCACTAACACGTTGTGCAGTGCAGATTATTGAATATCTTCCGGTACTTGTTTTTTGGGGGATAATTATTTTTGTCATACTTGCGATGATTGCAGCGTTAAGCTATTTGTATAAAAAGTCGCCAGCAGATTTGAGACTCTATTTCTCCTATCAAGCCAGTGCGGTTGTTGGGATGTTGCTTACCGTGGCTACCGTATTGGGAGTGCTTCATGTCCTTGGCTTTAATGTGCTTGTAGGAATAGATAATTTGCTGCGCTTTGCAAATCATGAAACGCCCTTGTTTGGACTGCCTTTTGCTTATCCGTTTACGATTACTTCTTGGCGTATTTTGCTTGAAAATAGATTGTGGTTGTTGAGCATAACTGGATTGGTTGCATACATTTACTATCAAGAGCAGATTGATACCTTTACCGGAATATTTTTAAGTTTTATGGCA
The DNA here is from genome assembly GCA_018266175.1 of Candidatus Dependentiae bacterium. Taxonomy (NCBI): domain Bacteria; species Candidatus Babelota bacterium. The sequence continues at coordinate 52,162 of JAFEAY010000009.1, read as the reverse complement.
ATTATGGGTTTAACGGGTCTTTATGCCCCTTATTTGCAGTGGCCGGTTGTCTTCTTTTTACTCGCAGGATTTTTTAGACTATGTGCTCTTTATAATCTGCTTGGAGCAGGCTTTTTACTTCTCTTTTATTGCAACCCCTACGCAAACTTTTCTTTTCCCTATCAAAGCATACTCAGTTTTAGCGCATTCAAATCATTTGCTTGGCTCATGCCACCGCATTATGTAACTGATCAGTCATTTATTCCTGTGCTTGCATTGTTTGGTAATTATATCATTCCGATTTTTTCACTCAGTACAATTTGGTATGGTATTTGGTATGCATTACAAAAAGCGCTTATATTTTTACGTCGACAAAAAAAACAGCTTTCATTAGTACGCAATGGCTACTTGATTGCCAACACCTTCCTATTCCTCATCATTATTATTGCATGGAAGTTTCTTGATGTACGTGGCTTTGAGCGGATATTGAATGACGTTACGGTTCAAAAAATGCTTTGGTATCATACGTATCAGCTTTCTTCTTTTGGAAATAACACTTCATCTTTTTTTTCTTGGAAGCTGAGCTGCATAATGGTTTTTGTACTTACGCTTCTCTGGAGTCTTGCCCTGTGGAGTATGAAATGGCTCAAGAAGAGTGAGTAGTTCTGCTGCAAGAGCTTAAAAATATAAATATAAAAAATGGACCTTTAAACCTTAAAATCTTATTTCTTTGGTAACTATTGCTTGTTTGAAATTTGATTGTCTATCCTGAGTAATAATCAGCATGCGAGATTTTCTAAGTTTTTCTAAATTTAGAAGCATTGGGGTGTGGGCTTTAAGGGGGATCGATGAAGCTTTTTAAATTCTTTTCGATGCGATATTTAATACTGGTGGCAGTTCTTTTGGGAGCCGGGCTATTATTTTTTGGGCCGCAAATTCAAGCAAATATCTTTGGCGATATTGTGGGTAAAATTGCTGGTAAAGATGCTCAGAAGACCGTCAATAAAGCTACTTATGACGTTGAAAAGGGCATTCAAAAAGGAGTTAAAGAGGTTGAGAAAGTTGGAAAGGATGCATTTAAAGAACTGAGTAAGCTCGGTTTGCCAACAGATCCTCAAAAACTTTTGACGCTTGCATTTAGTAAAATGCCTACAAAACAGCTTGAAAAGCTTGCAACAAAAATTCTTAATATTCTCCTTGATCAATTCAGTGATATTGCAAAAATTGCTGATATTGTTATGCGACCAGTCAATGAAATTATGAGGCCAATTCCACCGATTCCTTTATTTGGAATACCACTTCCACCTCCTGTTCCAGTTGCTGTTTCATCGATAGTGGATATCTTGTGTGACTTTACTTTATCGTGCTGTATTGATCGAACTCAATATGATACTTTCGCCTATTTAAAAGCATTTCATATTGTAACCAACAATAAATACATCAACACTGAAGATAAAAAAATTATTAAATCGCGGGAAGATTTTGATAAGCATAAAGGTCTTATTGGAAAGACTGTTGATTTGAATAAGTTACGGGGCATATCCGGTACCGTTGCCAAAGAGATAAAAAAAATAGTAGGGCCTCTGGTTCAATTTTTAGATTATATACAATTGCAAGCAACACCTTTAACTAAGCCATTTGAACAGTTAAGCAAAGAATTCAGACCTATTCCTCTTGCTTCATTTATCCCAATTGCGGGTCCTATTTATAATCGAGTTATTTTTGTTTTTAACCTGAAAGATATGAAGAGTAAATTTGATGATCTGCGAGCTGTCATGGAAAATGGGTTAGAGCCGGTAGAAAAGAAAAAGCTGCTTCTTGGAGAGCTTACCTCAATAACCGATTTAGAAAAGAATCCGCTCACAAGTAATTGTATGAAAGTTTTACGAACACTCAAAGCTCCTTCCAATAATTTATGCGAAAAAATAGATGAGATGTTTGTTGATCCGATTGCAAGGCTTCCCTGGGCTTCAAAGACGCTTTTGACACTCTCTTTAATGGGCATAAATCTTGTAGGTAGTGGTATTGATGGTGTTATTAAAGAAATTGTTGAGGGCGTTGCGGTTGCGCTGACGGGTGGTACGGCTGTAACGGTAACTGGTGTCTTAACTAAAATAATTAATACTAAAATGATTAATGAATTTATCACCGAGACCTTTTATTGGTCTTGGATTCGCTATCTTCAACGACGCATAACGCGTATCGATACATTGATTAAACAGGCGCAAGCCGATGGTGTAACAGTTGATGGAGATGCGCTTAAAAAAGAAGCTCAGAAGATTCTTGAATTTAAACAGGATTATCAAAAAAATAGCTCTTCTCAAGCGTCAAAAGATAAAAAAAATAAAAAGCAGAATGATCTTGAAGAGCATGATACATCTGTTCAAGCTCCTGCCCAAGAGCAATCTCAGATTGAATTACCAGCATCAGAATTAATAGAGGCGCTTGAGTAAGTTGCTCAAAAAATTATTAGGGAGCTGGGGAGCTCTCTTTAAATTTAGAAATGTTGGGGTGTGGTTTTTGAAGGAGGATCGATGAAAATTTCAAATCAATTCATGGTACGTGTTATATTTGTTGTCGCTGTTTTGAGTCTAGGAGCAAGCGGCGTATATCTTTTTGGAGGGCTTTTTGATTCTGTTAAAAAAGTAACTGATAAAGTTAAAAAAACAGCAGATAAAGGGACTAAAAAGATTAAGAAAACTGCCGAAAAAGGGATTAAAGAAGTTGAGAAGGTTGGCAAGGATGCTTTGAAAGAGATAAGCAAACTTGGATTGCCAACTGATCCCAAAAAGCTTATTGTGTTTGCATTGAGCAAAATGCCCGCAAAAGAAGTTACAAAGTTGGCAAATAAGATTTTAGATATTTTTGCAGGCGAATTGAGTGACATTAAGGAGCTTACAGCCATAGTGTTTAAACCATTGGATGAGCTTTATCGTCCTATTCCTCCACTGCCAAGCGGTTTGCCGATCCCTATTCCGCTTGTTGGATCGGTCATGAATGTGCTATTAGGTCTTACTCAATCTACAGAAATCCATAGATCTAACAGGGAGTCATTTGCTTGCCTTAAGGCATTTCATACACTCACCAACAATAAATACATTAATGAAGAAGAAAAAAAGCTCATTAAGTCTTTTGAAAAAGCAGAAAAAACAAAAGGCATCATTGGTAAGAAGGTTGATTTAAAGAGTATTGCAAATATTGTTACCTCAAAAGTTAAAGAAATTGAAAAGCCTATTACACAGCTGAGTGCATTTATACAAAAAGAGTTGAGCATCTTTACAGGTCCTCTTGAACAAATTGCAAACCAATTTAGACCAATAACGCTTGCCGCATTTGTTCCATTAGGACCAATTTATAACTCAGTTATTTTTGCTTTTAAGCTGAAAGAGAATCAAGGACTTTTTGCATCGGTTCAAGATACTTTTGGAAATAGCTTAAATCCTGTTGCAACAAATAAAGGCAAGCTTGCCTCATTGCTTGATCTGAAAAAAAATCCGATAACAGGCAGTGTCATGAAGCTCTTGGAAACTATGAAAGCTCCTGCCGACCAAACGCTTGAAAAATTCGATGAAATGTTTGTCGATCCTCTTTCAAAAATACCTTGGGGAACTCATAACCTGTTAACTATTATACTTAAGGTGATGAATCTTGCAGGCGGTGTAGTAGATGCGGTAATGGGAACTATTATTGAAGCCCTTGTTACAGCGGCTACAGGTGGTGCTGGAGCAGCGGTCTCTGGACCTGTTTCGAGTCTTATTAAAGGCGTTATTAACGTTGATGCGATTTGTGATTTTGTGAGTCAAACATTTACATGGTCTTACATTCGCTATCTCAAAAATCGGATAGAGCGTCTTGGTAAGCTTGCAGCTCAAGCTCGTGCTGATGGAGTTGTTTTTGATGCACAAGCTTTTAAAGCAGAAGTGAATAAAATTCTTGGTCTTATTGCTGAGCAAGACACGAAAGATTCAAAAGATTCTAAAGACAAAAAAGACAAAAAAGACAAGAAAGACAAAAAAGACAAGAAAGACAAAAAAGACAAGAAAGACAAGAAAGACAAGAAAGATAAGAAAGATAAGAAAAAAGATTCTTTTGCAGAAATAGCAACAAGCAATAATTTAGCAGTTTCGACTGCTTCAGCTGCTTCTCAATCAGAATCAGTGCCAACACAGTCGCAGTATAGCCAACCAGCTCCAGCTCCTGTTGCATCAGTACAAAGTGCTTTCCCTGTGCAAGTGGCTGAAGAAGAATCAGACGAGCCAGACTTTGATACGGATATTAATGAAGAATCGGATGATTTGGGGTTAGATTTTGATTTCTAATTATGCAGGGTGAGTAATATTTTTTCTTGAGTAAATGAGTTATTAAAAATGCGTGGGGCTATAATTCCACGCATTTTTTTTGGAGATGAAATTTGGTACGGTAGTCACAACATAAAACTTTTTCATGGGAGTTGAATCATGTTGTGGTCATATTGTTTACAAGAAAAACGCTTTTTATTTTTGATTTTTATACTTGCGCTGATTGCGCGTACGGCACTTTTTTATAGTTTTTTGAGTAAAGATGAAAACTATTCCGTCTATTTTGATTCAGCGCAGTATCAAGCGGTTGCTCAGAGTATTGTTCAGGGTAAAGGAATTGCAAATTCTGATGGATCACCTAATTTTTATCGATTACCGGGGTACCCAGCTTTTTTAGCTGGTTGTTATAAAGTTTTTGATAACAATCTATATTTTACCCTTTTACACCAAATTATAATTTCTTGTTTGATCCCTTTGCTCATGTTTTGCGTAACACTGGCTCTATTTCCGGATCAATTTTTACTAGCAAAAATGGTTGCGCTGGTTGCAGTGTTTCATCTTGGATTTGTTATTTATGCAGGCATGCTTGCAACAGAAAGCTTATTTGCGCTATTTTTCTTATTTTTTCTCATTCTTTTATTAAGAAAAAAATATTTAACATCAGGTCTTATGCTTGGAATTGCGTCACTCATTCGCCCCGTTGGTCACTTTTTATTACCTGTTGCTTGTGTACTTGTTTTTATTGCTCAAAAAAATATTCGTACAAAAATAAAAAGCGCTCTTGTTTTGATAGTAGGCTGGCTGCTTGTTGTTATCTGGTGGCTTGGGCGTAATTGGTTGCTGACTGGTATGATTTTTTTTCATACCCTTCCAGGCTTGCATTTCTTGCAATACTCCACGGCAAAGGTGGTTATGGAGTTGCGCAATTGTACTTATGTGCAAGCGCGGGGAGCGCTGCTGAATGAATGGAAAGCAAAAATCAAAGACCAAGAAGTGTTATTAAGCAGGCAACTCTCTGAACCAGAAAAGTGTGCGATAGCTGAAAAAATTACGCTGTTTTACTGTAAGCAGCGACCTTTTACTGTGATAAAAAATTGTATGTGTGAAATGGTAAAAACAGTTTTTGGTTTGTATTCAGCACAGCTTATTTTTGCCGATACTCAAGAGTGGACTGATTACTCAACATCGAGTACTTGGAGTAAATTAAAAAAATATCTCTATCCAAACGTCAATACTTGGTATCTGATTCCATTAACTTGGTTTGAAATTATAGCATCTTTTTTATTGCTTATTGGTTTTGTTGGTTTTTGCTTGAGAGCATTATTTAATAAACAATTGTTTTTCCAAGTGTTGCCGATATTTTTATTTATTGGACTATTGATAGGATTAACGTGTGCGTATGGTTGTGCTCGACTACGCTTGCCGCTGGAGCCTCTGCTGGTGATAATATCAATGCATTGGTGGCTCTGGTTTTATCAAAAATATTGCTTGCATAAAAAGTCATATTTAGAGGATACTTCTTGCAAGTAAAAGAGTGAGTTTGGGCGTACCGAAAAACCATGAAATAGAGGGAGTATAATGAAGATCAAACGTATTTTTAATAAATGCTTGGGCTTAGCATTTTTATTTGTTATCTATTCCGAGCAAGCTTATTCAATGAGTTGGTTGCTTGGCGGACCCGTAGAGCAGCCAAAAAAAATGTGGGTTAAACGAGCTCACGTGCAGGCTGAGCAGCAAGCAACAGCCGATGTTCTTGATCAGTTGCTTCAAGAGGATAATTATCCAGAAGTTACGCAGCTTTTTTCTACCTTTATGCAGCAGCATGACGAGCAGTCTCAATATGCCCTGCGTTGGGCAAAAGATGCTGCAAATCGAGGTGTTTTTCCGGTTCAATATGAGTTAATTAAATATTATCACAATCGTTTTTATGAAAATGTTGCCGGTTTAAGTACTCAAGAAGTCGAGTATTTGTGTGAATTGATGATGAAGGGGGAATTCCTTGTTCGCATGTCCTATAAGTGGTTTTGTTTTAAATGTGATTATGCTATGACAAAACAAGTACTTGATGTGTGGCGATTTGTAAGTGGCCAGTATCATCAATTCTTGATTACATTACTTGGAAAGTATGAGCCTGATTATGAACTTATTTACGCAAATGTTCAAAGTTGGCTTACAGGTCAATACGATACGTTAAAAGTAATCTCTCCTCTTTGGCTCACAACAGGAACTATTCGAGATGGGCAACTTGTTTTTGGAGTTCCTGAAGAAGCTGTTCTGGGTTCTTTGTATGGTATGCATGGAGTTGATGGATTGCACAAACAAAATGAAGAATTTTTAACAACGCATAACAAAGTACATAAAACTGGTCATTTTGATCATGAATCGTGGAAAAATTTTTGTGCGTATCTTAAAAATATTGCCGAATCTAAAAAATCGAACTAAGGATTAAAATATGAAAAAATTAATAATGCTTGTATTGAGTATTGGAATTGTTCATCTTTGCCATTTTGATGAAGTTTATGCAGTAAAAGGTTATGTCAGAAAACGTGGTAGCAATCAGGAAAAACAGCAGAGTGATCAAGTAAAGGTTGTCGAAAATAATTCTAATCAGCCCCAACAGCAGCCGCCTTCTGATATAAGCAATGCTCTGGTTGTCGAAGTGCTTGCAAGTTCTGTTGAAAAGCTTGAAATAAGTGATGTCCAAGATCTTGTTGAGGAGCAGCTCGACAAGCAACAAGAGCAACTGCAAGCGATGTTGTTGGTTAATGCGCCATCTGGAGATGACAATAATCTTGAGTCCGATTTAACAGTACCCTCTATTGATTCGATACCTCTTGAATTGATTGAAAAAGTAGATTCTGAACAGGAACATTCAGATGTTCAAATGTCAGCTTTAGTAGTTCAAGATGATTTACCAAAAGATCAACAAGAAGTGCTTGCAAACAATGATTCTTTGCCTCATGAAGAGCACATAGAATCAGTATCTCTAGATCAGAGCTTTGAAACAAAGGTTGAGGCAGTTCTCGAGGAAGAGCTTGTAGATATTTTAAGTGATCATGCTGAAGAGACTCAACAAGCCCAATCATTTCGCGTTACTTTTAGAGATAATCAAGAAAAAGAAGTTTTTACCCATTGTGATAGTTATCGTTTTTGTGAGTTTATGAGCCATGCGCTTAAACGAATGTCTGAGCCAGAAACAGTGAGCATGGTGCGCCACTACGGGTTTGGTCTTGGCCATGTACCGCTTTTGCTTGTGTGGAGTAGTCACTTATTTGATCGATTGCAGAAAAGTGATATCTACTGCATGGAAACGCAAGATTTAAAAGATATCTTAATGCTCATGTTGATTGTTGATCTTCGTGCGCAAGTTGATGCTGCTTGTATTGAGCATATGAAAAAAAGCTCACCGTCTCGTAATGCATTAGCGGTGCAAACAGATAGCAAAGTTATTGAGCAGGCTACTTCGTGTACACCATGTACAGCCGGGTACCTCAAAAGAAAACTTGTAACCTTGTGGTTAGGTAAGATTCAGGAAATGTATAGAAAAAAGAAGCTTCCTTGTTTCTCAACAATACTGCAAAAAGTGAAGCACATTGCCTCTGAGTGGCAGGATGATCAGCTTCAATCACCTATTTGGGTTTGTTGCGTTATGCATAAATCATATATGACATTTAACAATCTTCTGGCAGGTTGGCCTGCAGAACGATTTGGTAATTGGTGGAATCCAGAGTCATCATTAATTATCGCATGCCAAGCGTGTGATTATTCAGAAATTCGTAAACCAAAGACCGATGAAGTCCTTACAGAGTTTGAAAAGTATGCATCATGGCCTGAGTATTTTGGTGATATTCACAAACTTGAAAAAGTTGATGATGCTGAATATGACAGCGACGGTGGTTTTTAGAATAGTCTAATTTTTTTACAGAGCGTTTTGCGGGGAGTTTTTTAAAACTCCCCGCTTTAATTTTTCCTTGTTCATTGCTACGATGTTTCCCTAGAGAAGGGAGAAGTTATGGGTTTGCTCACTTGCTTTGAGCCGCTAAAAAAGCACAAAAAATTCTTATTGATTCTTTTTACGCTTTCAGTGTTTCTACGCCTTTGTGCGCTCTTTTTCTACTTTCAATACAACCCCTGCATGACGATGTTTGACTCCGGGCATTATCATACACTTGCTCAGTCGCTTGCTCATGGCTTAGGATTTGTGGGGGCTGATGGTGCCGCTTACTTTTACCGTCTTCCTGGGTACCCATTTTTTCTTGCGCTTTGTTATTTTTGTGTTGGAGTTAATCCGGTTGTTGCTTTGGTAGTACAGGGGGTTGTGGGGAGTTTGATTCCCGTTTTAATTTTCCTTCTTGCTCGCATTTTATTTCCTGCGGGCTTGATGGTTGCCTATTTGAGTGCTCTGGTTGCATCGGTCCATGCGGGCTATTTAATCTATGCAAATTTGCTTATGGCTGAGACATTATTTTGTATTTTTTTCTTGCTGTTTTTGATTTGTTTTTTGAGCAAGAGATTATTCCTCGCGGGTCTCATGTTGGGCATTGCATCGCTCATTCGCCCTGTGGGTCATTATGCTTTGATTTTTAGTCTTGGGTTACTCTTGTTCGAGTGCAATAGCTCGTGGAAAAATTATTTACGGAGCTACGGCGCACTCTTCACAGGCTGGCTTGTCGTTGCAGGCTGGTGGCTCCTGCGCAACTACCTGCTCACAGGCGCGTTGATTTTTCATACACTTTCGGGGCCACATTTTCTGAATCATAGTGCTGTGCGCCTCGCTATGGCCAATAGCCACATTTCATATACGCAAGCAAAAGAGCTGGTCCAGGAGCACGCAAATCGAGAACTTGCATGTGCTCAAATTTTGCAAGAAGAGCCACTTAATCAAGCGCAAGAATCTGCTATTTTAGAAAAAGTTGCGCTTCATTATTTTAATCAAAATTGGATGAATAGTTTTAAACACTGTTTTATAAATATTTTCAAGACAACGTTTTCGTTATATTCATCTGAACTTTTAGTTATCGAACAGCGCGGTGAGTTGCCGGTATATGACGAGCATCGAAGCCTGTTATCAATGGTCAAGCGATTTCTATTTCCAGAAGTGCACAATACATGTATTCGCTTTTTTATTTATTTTGAATTGGCCATCTGGTTCTTTGTACTTATTGGATTTTTTGGATATGGAATAAGATCTTTGTTTTATTCTGAATGGTTTGGTAATGTAATCAGACTTATGCCATTTATTTTGTTATTTTTAGTTCTGTCGTGTGCCTGTGGATTTGCTCGGCTTCGTTTGCCAATTGATCATTTTTTCACTATGTTAGCGATGGCATTTTGGGTGGATGTGCTGAGGATAAAAAAGTGAGAAGTTTATGAGTTTAGATGCAATTTTAAGGAGTTGTTCTGAACATAAACATGAAAGAGAGTAGGATAATGAAAAAACATGCAGTGATCATAGGTGCTGGACCTGCAGGGTTAACCGCAGGTGTTGAGCTTTTAAAAACGGAAAATTTTGCAGTTACAGTTTTAGAGCGTGACCATGTTGTTGGTGGGCTTGCAAAAACAACAACCTACAAAGGGTGTAAATACGACATCGGCCCGCATCACTTTATTACCGACTCACCAAAAATTCAGCAGTGGTGGGAAGATTTAATGCAGGGTGATTTTATCAAGCATAAACGTTACACCCGAATTTTTTATAAAAAACATTTTTTTAATTATCCTCTTGAGCCGCTTAATGTTATTACTGGTCTTAATCCATTTGAGTGCTTGCGCAGTATTCTAAGTTATCTGTGGTATCGTGTATTTCCGATTACTGAAATCCGTTCATTCCAAGATTGGGTAACCAATAAATTTGGCTACCGCCTTTTCAGTATCTTCTTCAAAACATATACTGAAAAAGTATGGGGCATTGCTTGTAATACTATCTCTGCCGATTGGGCGGCGCAACGTATCAAAGGTTTCTCGCTTTCAAAGGCAATTTTTTACGCATTCTTTGGTCGCTGGTTCAAAAAAAATGCACCACGAACGATTAGTGACACTTTTTACTATCCATCAAAAGGAGCTGGAACGCTTTGGGAAAAAGTGGCACAAAAGGTAGTGGCTCATGAAAGTGGCTCGCTTCAACTTGACCAGGATGTTGTGCGAGTTGAGCATGATCATAAAAAAATTCTGCGTATTGCAACGGTCAAACGTAGTCTTGCTCGTGAAGGTGGTTCTCAAAAGTTGCACTACCACGAAGCCGACTACTTTTTCTCAACCATGCCTTTGCGATCACTCATTCTTGCAATGGACCCATTGCCGCATCCGGATATTGCCCATGCCGCAAAAGCGCTTATGTATCGAGGTCTTATTACTGTTAATTTGGTTGTTAAAAAAGCTCAAGTTTGCCCTGATCATTGGCTCTATATTCATGAAAAAGAGGTACGCATGGGGCGGATTGGCAACATGAATAACTTCTCAATTAAGATGGTTGATGATCCATCGCTTACTGCATTGAGCTTGGAGTATTTTGCTTTTGTTGATGAACCATTCTGGTTTAAATCGGACTATGAACTCATTGAAATTGGCAAAAGTGAGCTTGAAAAAATTGGCCTTGTAAAATCAACTGCAATTACCGACGGCATGGTAATGCGTACCGCTGAGGCTTATCCGGTTTATAATGAACGATACAAAGAGTATCTTTCAAAAGTTTTGGATTACTTGGCAAAATTTGAAAACTTGCAGCTCATGGGGCGAAATGGCATGCATCGTTATAATAACATGGATGTTGCAGCGCTTTCTGCTATGGCAGCGGTTGAAAAAGTTATTGATCAAGAACAAAAAATGCCTTTAAGGCATGATAAGCCGGTAGAATCAACGTTTATGCTCTAGGCTCTTTTTTTTGGAGTTTGCTCATGTGCGGAATTGCGGGCTTTTTAAATATGGGGCAACAAGGTTTTAATCTTGATGAACGGCTTCTTGGGCTAATGCAGCAACAATTGGTTCATCGTGGTCCAGATGATCATGAGATTTGGAAATCGGATATTCACGGCCTTGGCCTGGCCTTTAGCCGACTCAAAATTATTGATCTTTCAGACGCTGGTCGCCAACCTATGATGGATCGTGACCAGTCGGTGATTGTTGTTTTTAATGGAGAAATTTACAACTACCAAGGATTGCGTCGTGAGCTCGAGAACGCCGGTCATTCTTTTTTTTCAAATTCTGATACTGAAACAATCATCAATGGCTATAAAGAGTGGGGAATAGACGTTCTCTACAAGCTTGATGGAATGTTTGCATTTGCATTGTACGACTTGCGTAAGCAAGAACTTTTTTTGGTACGTGATCGTATTGGCGTTAAGCCTCTTTACTTCTCGCTCCAAGGAGGAGTTCTCAGTTTTGCTTCAGAAATTAAAGCGCTTTGGGAGTTGCCGTGGATGAACAAAGAGCTTTGCTCGCTTGCAATGTATCATTATCTTACTTTTATGGTTGCCCCAGCTCCGTACACTATTTATAAAAACGTTTACAAGTTGCCCGCAGGCTTTTTTGCTCGGGTCGATATTCATCGCAATATTTATTACAATGAATGGTATTCGCCTGTTACGTCAATAACTTCACGTGAGCGTAAAGAGTTTTCCGATGAATCTTTTTGTCTTGATCGCATTCAGCAGCTTCTGATTAATGCAACACAAAAGCGCATGGTATCGGATGTTCCATTTGGTGCGTTTCTCTCCGGAGGTATCGACTCCAGTCTCAATGTTGCTTTTATGTCTCAATTTGTTGACCGTGTTAAAACATTTACGGTTGCTTTCCAGGGCGATGAAAATAATGAACTTAAATGGGCTCGCATTATTGCGCAACGCTTTGGAACGCAGCATCACGAAATAATAATTTCTGAAAAAGAGGCTTTTGATTTTTATGAAAAGATGGTTTACCACTTGGATGAGCCCCTTGCAGATAGTGTTTGTATTCCATTTTATTATGTTTCCAAGTTAGCAAAAGAATCAGGAGTAACGGTTGCTCAAGTTGGCGAAGGGGCTGATGAGCTCTTTTTTGGGTATCCAGTTTATGCACAATACAAAAAGGTTTACGATCTTTTTTGGAAACCAACGCAATCATTTATCCCTCAATTTTTAAGAAAAATTCTTGGCTCGGTTGGCAGGCCATTTATACCAAATCTTGCTCGCCGTGAGTTACTCACCAATTGGGCATCGCAGCGACCTCTTTTTTGGGGTGGTGCAATTGGGTTTAATGAAGAGCAAAAACGCGCCATAGTCAAAGATGCCGCATCATTACGGTTTAAATCTGAGCACGATGATGTCGTTGCAAAGATATATCCGCACTTACGCCAAACATATGATGCATTTTCTATTGTTGATCATCATCTTGCTCGTTTGTATGCACTCGACCCAGGGGCAGATTTTTGCAAGAGCATGTTCTATTTGGAGCTTAAACAGCGGCTGCCGGAATTATTGCTCATGCGTGCGGATAAAATGTCGATGGCTGCAAGTGTTGAAGCGAGGGAGCCTTTTCTTGATTATAAGCTGGTTGAATTTATGTATCATGTTCCAGCGAGCCTCAAATTTAAAAATAATACCCTAAAATATCTGCTCAAAAAAATTGCTCAAGGCATCTTGCCCGATGTGATTGTTAATAGACCCAAAGTCGGCTTTGCGGCTCCAACGATGCAGTGGTTCACCAATGGCGAATTTTTTCCTCCATATTTTAAGCAGTTAAGTATGCAAAAAAAACAGGACCTCTTTTTGCCAGCTGTTTTAAATCTTGGTAAGGCATACAAAAATAGCCAGGCAAGCTCTGCGGTCCAGCAATGGGTATTACAAAATCTTTGGGCTGTGCGATGAAGAAGAGTATTATTTTTTTTTGGATCATTGTAGGTGCACTATTTTTTTGTAGTGCATCGCTTTTTTTATATCAGCATGTTGCCGGTGCTGATCCACACCAAGATGTTGACTCAAAGGCTTATCTTGCTAACGCGCAATTGTTTGTTCAGAACAACAGCTTTGCATGGCCAGATGCCGCACGGTATCCATATTATACATTAGGCTATGCGTTGATTCTCGCGCTTCTATTTAAGCTCTTTGGATTGATTTATACTTGGGTAATTATTATTCAAGTTTTGCTTGCACTCATCATAGCGTTACTTCTTTTTGATATTGGACGAAAAATTGCCAACAATACGGTTGGCGTGATTGCTTATTTATTGGCAACGGTGAACCTTGGCTTTTTGATATTTGCTCAATTTTTACTTGCTGAACTGTGGCTGACCTTTTTTCTTGTGCTTTTTTTTCATCGCTTTGTTACCTATCTTGGTACTCAGCGTTTAATTATTCTTGTTCAAGCAGGTTTCATTTTAGGCATTTCCGTACTCATCAAGCCGGCGGCATTTTACTTCTGGCCTCTTTTACTCCCTTTATTTTTGGTTGGAAAAAATAAATCATTCAAAAAGTTTTTTGGAATTACGGCCCTCTGGTGTGCTGCATTTTATCTTCCGATTGCTGGCTACATGCTCCATAACAAAGTAACGTTTGGGCGGTGGTACGTGAGTGCGCTTGATCACGAAAATACTTTTTACTGGTTCTTTCCCAATGTTCTTGCGCATAAAAATGGGACCGACCAAAATTTTGAGCGCGAACAGTTGCGCACACTTTCCGAATTGGATGTTCATAAAAAATTTATTCTTGAGCTATGCCATGCACCGCGTCTTTTTATCGGTGTGTGGCTTAAAAATGTTTCTAAAACCTGGCTTGGTTTATTTACAACCAATCTTAAAGTTTTGGTCGAGCCCTCTGTACATGGTGGTGATGTTTCTTATTTCAAGACCAAGGGTTCTGTTGCGCAGCGTGTACATGCTTATATTACATCGGGTGTAACTCAAAGCTGGGTTGTGGTGGTTGGCTACTTGGAAATATTTTGGTCATTACTGCGATTACTTTTGTGTTTTATTGGCATGCTTTGGTTGATAAAGAATCATCGTTGGAATTTACTTTGGTTATTTACCACTTATTTGGCTTACTTTTCATTGATTACTGGCCATGATGGCTGCGCTCGTTTTCGTATGTTATTCGAATTTGTTTTGATAGTGCTTGCATCACTTGGAATCTGGGCTTTGACGACTAAAGCACAAGGGCGCCTTGCTTCTTCTAGTGAAAAATCTTGAACTAAAAAAGAGGAGAGTGGTATGAAGATTTTAATACATAATATTATTGCATCTGCTTTACTCTGTATCGTATTTATTAACACATGCTCGTTGAATGCAGATTCTTCGCTTAAAAATCAACCAATTAAATATGTTGTTTTCGCCGGTGGTGGAGGCTATCGCTTGTGGCCACTGAGTAGTCCGGAGAAGCCTAAACAGTTTATTCCGTTTCTGGGCTCTGCGTCATTGCTTAAGCAAACTATTCAGCGCCTAGCACCCATAATAAAAAGTCCTCAAGATGTTATGGTCGTTACCCTTGAGCGATATCGTGATGATATTGTACGGGATGTTGGAGAACTGACGGGATCGATTGTTACAGAACCGATATCGCGTAATACTGGACCAGCATTGTTGCAAGCACTAAAAAATCTTTCCCAAAACGATCAAGACCCAGTTATTGTAGTTCTTTGGGCTGATCATTTTATTCCTCATCAAGCTCAATTTCTTACATTACTTGAACAAGCAGTTGATGCCGCAGTGCAACAGCAATCACTTGCTATTTTGGGAGTTTATCCAACATATCCTGCAACTGGATATGGTTATATTCAAGCTGGAGATCAAATAAATCCTGGATGTTTTAAGGTTCAACAGTTTCATGAAAAGCCAAATCAAACGGCAGCTCAAAAATATCTAGAAGCAGGAAATTATTTCTGGAACATGGGGATTGTTGTTGGCAAGGTTTCAACATTTATACAAGAATTTAAAGCGCATGCCCCAGAACTTTTTGAAACGATCATGCACGCGACAGACATGCATGCTGCATATGAACAGATTGCTCCTGTCTCTATTGATGTTGCGATGCTTGAGAAATGTAAAAATATTGTGGTGTTGCCGTGGGCTCATGAATGGTATGACGTAGGAAATATTCATTTGTTTTTGGAATTACATCAACGGTATGCCCCTGAAGATGCCTCAAATGTTATAAGCGTTAATGCTTCTAATAATTTAGTTTCTTCTAAAAAAACGGTTGCATGTGTTGGCGTTCATGACCTGTGTATTGTTGAGACCGAAAAAGAACTGCTTATTGTTGCGCAAAAAGATGTAGAACTTGTAAAAAAAATTGTTGAGCGTATTGAACAGCAAAACAAAGAATCACGTAATTAAAAACTATTGAGACATCATGATTAAAAAATTAAAGACCTATTTTGTTATTCTTGCTGGAGGCAGTGGTGCACGCCTTTGGCCTCTGAGTAGTCCGGACAGACCAAAGCAGCTTATCCCATTTTTAAATGAGACTTCGCTCCTTGAGCAGACCGTTGATCGTATTACACCGCTTACGCAAGGACCCGAAGATATTATTGTAGTAACACATGAGCGATACGAAGATGCAGTTATGCAGGTGGTTGGTGATTCTGTTGGCGCTGTTTTTGCAGAGCCTGCATCGCGCAATACCGCGCCAGCGCTTATGGCGGTTTTGGCATATTTAGCAGAGCTAGAAGATGATGCGCTTGTTGTTGTTCTTCCTTCGGATCATTTTATTCCCGATACGGGTAAATTCCTAACCGAATGCCTCAATGCACTTGATATCATTGCCGATCAAGAGAGCCTTGCAATTTTTGGAGCTCAACCAACATTTTCTGCAACAGGATATGGCTATATTCAGGGCGAGCAACAAGTAAAATCAGGTTTTGTCAAAGTTACCAAGTTTCATGAAAAGCCCGATCAAAAAACAGCACAAGTGTATCTTGATCAAGGAAATTATTTTTGGAATATGGGTATTATTATGGGCAAGCTTTCTTCTTTTTTGCAGGAATATGAGCAGCATGCGCCTGACCTTTACCATGCGTTGATGCTTGAGCAAGACATTGCTACTGCCTATGAAAAAATTGCCTCAATTTCTCTTGACGTTGCTGTCCTTGAAAAAAGTAAGAATGTTATTGTTTTTCCATGGACTTCTGCATGGCACGATGTTGGCAATATGCAAACATTTTTGGAGCTTGAGCAGCGCTATGGAAGTTCTAAAAGCTCTCGAGTTATCACGGTTGACTCGCTCAATAACATTATCTGCTCTTCAAAAAAAATTGTTGCTTGCGTTGGTGTGAGTGATATCTGCTTGGTGGAGACCGATGACACGCTTTTGATTGTTGCCAAAAAGGATATTGAGTTGGTGAAAAAGGTTGTTGAACAATTGGAGGAGTAGTGTTTATTCCATCTATTCAGTATGCGCATCTTGTACCGCCAGTTGCTGTGCAAGGTGAGGATCAGTCTAACCTTCGTATTCATTCAGGGTTTTATGGGGTACTTTTGTTTGCGATTGTTTTCATTGTATTTGCAACGGCAGTTGATACCATCTGGTTCCGAGAGGATGATTTAGGGACCATCATCAATGGCATAATTCGGTCGTGGGATGATTTTATCAGGGTGCTGTCTACCGATGCACGAGATTTTATCTGTCCGGTGAATTATCATCGTTCCAAGCCCAATTTAATTTCAGGTTTTTTGAGGCCACTTCAGCATGTTCTTTTTACGATTGAATACTATTTTTTTAGTGACTGGGCTTATGGTTATTACTTAGTTCATGTTGGATTGCATGCTTGTAACGCGGTGCTTGTTTACGTTATTGGGCTGTGGGCTTTGCCTGTTTGGCTTGCATTTTTTTCAGGGCTACTGTTTGCGTTTTACCCAGACGTTTCATGGCTTACCTGGATTGCTACCGCGCAAAATACGCTGTGCACGCTTTTTTTATTACTTACGTTTATTTGGTGGAAACGACGGTGGCTCGCCGGCTTGATGTTCTTCTTCTCATTGCTTGCGCGCGAAAATGTTGTTGCACTTCCAGTTTGGTTTTTTCTCGGTGCATTATTTTTTCTTCCACAAGTATCTGAAAGTTTTTGGAAACGGATTGTTGCTGCGTTCAAAGCAACCTGGATTTTCTTTGCAGTCGATGCTGTGTATTGGTCTATGCGTTGGTGGGCTTTTGGTTTTGGAACGCTTGGACGGACCTTCAATAACATTCTTTTGCGATTTCCGTTTCTTGCCAACTTAGTGCATAAAGTTGAGCCATATGCTCATGCAACTGCACCTGGAGTGCAAACTAGAGCGCTTTCCGGCTCTGCTTTACAAGCACCAAGCTCATTTTTTGATTCTCTTGTGTATGGTGGCATCAAAATATTACAACTTGGACGTCTTTGGTTAAGCAGTGTGCTGATGATCGATCTGTCAGATCCAATTATCCTGAGTATAGCACTTGTAGCTTTTATTTTTGTGAGCTTACTTGTTCTGTACGCGTATCGCGAGCATCTAAAAATATTTTTATTTTTATTGATTGGTATTGTTCTGATGAGTTGGCCTGCAGCAATGGCTTATCCATGTCCACGCTACTTAAATACGATTTATCCAGTAATTGTCTTGCTCATGGTGGGATCTTGCTTTTTGTTGTATCAAAAACAAGCAACAAAAAAGTATGCCCAATTTTTATTGGTAATACTTTCATTCTTCATGGTCAAAGGTATTATTCTTAATCGTGCACAACTTTATGATGGAGCAGCTATTCGTGCTGAGTATAAAAAGCGCTTTGATCAATTTTTTGCACAACATGCTTTTGTGCCTCAAACACGCTTTGTGGTTTTTGGTTCGCCCTTTGTTTCAGATATTCAGAGTATCTTTCAGACTTATTTAAACGATATTTCTGTTGTTGTTGCGCATGAACTAATGGCTACACTTGCAGAGCAAGGAACGTTTAGTTGCAATGGGCCCTACAGAGCTCGTGATGTTGTAAGCAGACTTGAACCCATTGACGGTGGCTTTCGTTTTATTTCAGATGATCCGCAGCATTGCGCCTGGTGGATTCATTTTTCAGATCATCCACTTATGTGGTCACAGGAAGATTATGCATATATTTGGACAGCAAAAAATTATCAAGAGAATATCTGGTATCCATGTTCTTTGGGAAAATTCAAAATTAATAAAATGCTTGAAGGTAAATATTTGACAGATGTTTCGTTTGTTTTTGATCAAAAATGGATTGATGACAAAACTGTTTTTATTAGTTGGGATACTCGTCTAGGTCGGTATATTGTTCTGGATGTAAAGCATCTTTTATCATAAACGATTTGCCGATAGTTAATTTATTTTTTAAGGAGATTCGATGTTAGTGATACGAAAGTTTTATATATTCTTTTTGCTTGTGGCATCAACCGGAACATTGAGTGCTGCGATGCCCCCAGAAGAGTTTATTCCTGAGCAAATGTGGCAATCGGTTGTTGATGAAAAAATTGTTGAGTGCATAGAAACGTATACAAATTTTAATCCAAATTTTAGATACTTTGACTCAAGTTCGGCCCTTCATTATGCAGCAAAACGTGGATTTGAAAAAACAATAGTAAAACTCTGTGAACTCGGAGCAGCTATTGATATTTGGAATCGAGAGGGAGAAACACCGCTGCACTATGCAATAAAAGAATGTTCTCAAAGAGTGATTGAGCATTTAATTAAATATGGTGCAAATATAAATCTACCCAATAAAAAGAGATTCTATCCCATTCATTATGCAATTGAAGCGTACCCAAAAGATTGCGGTCGCTCACTGTTTATTCTTATAAATCAAGAGAGTATCGACTTTTCCTGTCTTACAAGATCAGGAGAAGCGCTTGCGGACTGGTGCATTATCTGTAAGAACCAACCATTGGCAGAATTATTTTCTGATCTGAGTAGAAAAAAAATCACCAAGCATGAGTTTGATGCTAAGCTCCTGTTCATGTCTGTGGAAACATATCAGAAAACTACCGGGAATATTACACGAATACAGGCAGACGGTGAACCTTCTCCAGAAGGAATGGCGAATGTTATTGCTATGATAATGGCTATTGAAGAACGCGAAAAAAAATCAGGAAATAAAACGAATTAAGGAATTGCTTTGATGGTTCGATACATTTTGTTCGGTAGAGCCTCAAAAAACACTCACCACGAGCGGTGAGATAACTTTTAGCCAATCGAGGTATCCAGTAAATCATAATTCTCTAGTTCTCATTCAATAATTTATTGCTTGGGATACTCGTCTAGGTCGATATATTGTTCTTGATATGCGGCATCTTTTACCATAAACTTTCCACGTCTAGTTACTACATCTTTTTTAAGGAGAGTTTATGTTTAAGCAAATTGGTTTAATGAGTTTATTTGGATTAGTTATGATTGCTCACAGTTCATATGCAGTGGGTATTGAAGTAGTTCCACGGCAGATGTGGGAGCAATCAAATAATGAAGAAAAAATCTTAGAACACATTTTTGCTCAAGGCTCTTCTATTAATGCAACATACCGATATTCTGATGCAAAAACAGGAGCTCATCATGCTGCAAAGCATGGTTATACAAAAGTATTAGAGTTTTTTCTTGATAATGGTTGTGCCGTTGATGACCTTGACCGTAGCAAACATACACCCCTCGTATGCGCTGTAGCATATGGTCAGCACGCGTCTATTGTAACGCTTGTTAAGCGTGGCGCAGATCTACGTCAAATGACACCAAAAGGTGCAACGCTTGCAGATTTAGCACGACAAAATGATTATAACACGCTTGGTACTTGCATAGAGCAAGTTCTCAATGGAACGTGGGATATAGATTTTTTAGTAGGATTGCTCAATCAGTTCAAATCTGTCCAAAAATGTTTTTGTCACGGACCTAATTGTCAGGATGAGTCTATTATTATGACAAATGAGGGCATAGCACCTGAGCAATATGAAATATATATGAATGCCCTTGAGAATTGCGGTATTAGTCCAGAGAGACAAAACCCAATTATTCGAATTCCGTTTACGATTATTGTATCGGATTTACCGAATGAACATGAATAATCAGAAAGCATCTATTTTTTAAATTGCATTTTTAAGCAAGACGAAGAGCTGTTTGTATACCTATTTAGAAGGTTTTTTTAATGAAATATTTTTTTTCACTCTGTTGTTTAGTTGTTATTCTTACTTTATCTGTACCAGTTGAATCAGCTATGCCTCAATACATGCCCCTTCATGCAACTGCACAGGATTATATCGATGTGTATAATGGTGCAGCGCTGGAGTATGCCCTCAGGCAGGGGAATCATAACGTTATTGCAGATCTTTTAGAGATGAACCAAATTCAGAATATAGAAATCGGTTGCATATGCACGATCTTGGCAATGCAAGAGCTTGAAGATCTGCATGATCTTTTTAGTGCGTTGCATCTAAAGACGATTAGTATGAGTGAGTTTATACAAGTTTTGAGAGTGTTTAAAGCAACACCCAGAAGAGTTGTTAATGAGTATGGGGATCTTGAGCAACTTTCGCGTGTTTGTCACGGTAATGGTGCGCTTGATTTTGCGCAATTGCCTCAGGATCTTGCGATAAAAGTGGCGAGTATTTTAGGGTTAAAGTAACGTATAAATCAGTTGTTTCAATTAATCTCAACAAATAGCATGGGGTGTTATTCATAATGAATAGCACCTTTTTTTATTGATTCATTTATTTTCACTGATCACTTTATGTAGAGTAAACGGTGTGAGGGGGGCGATTTTTTACTGGGAGAAGGGGATATAATGAAGAAAATTGATGATGTAATCAGAACACTCGATGCGCAAGTTGATAGGCATGTTGCGCCCGCAAAGAGTTTTTTAAAAAAATATTTTACTATGTTTAGCTCAACAATGTTGCTTGTTTTAGCTGCAATTTTTATTTTTAGGGTTGCCAATAACAAGCCCTATTTTATCGCTTCCGTGATGAGTGAAGATTTACAAAAAATGGCAAAAATTTTTAAAAAAATTGATTCGCATTGCAACATTCTTAATATTTCATGCGAGCGTTGTTCAATCGATTTTTTGACGGTGGAAAAATTTGTTGGATCAGAAATTGGCTGCCTTAATCTTGCGTATCCTGAAAAATGGAAAGGTCCGTATATCCCTACTAACCCGCGCATTCAGCAGCGGCATTATGAGTTGGTGAATATTGATGAAGGGCTTTTCATTATTCCTGGAAATGGAGTCCAACTGCCTACTGGTTATGAAATGGGCAAAGATATTGTTATTTCGCGCACAACTCCTATGAAAAAGCTGATCGCTCAGGGTGGCATGCTCAATTACAAGGGGCAAGCGCTTGCCTGCCATCTGGTTTTTAAAATAGGGGATTGGGATTCACGCAATACCCCTGAAGAGCTTGAGCGCGTAAACTCTTTGTTCAAAGAATTTAACGAAGCAATGTCGTTCACAATGAATGAATATCAAGAAAATTTAACTGAACCATTTTGTGTATAGTTTTTGCTTTTTTTATTTAAAGCCATGAATCAAATGAAAAAGAGTAGCACACTTCAAAGAGTGAACTCTTATTTTGTTTTATTTTTGAAGAGATCGCTTCATCTTGAAGGTTTTTGTGGACCATGCTTATGGCTGGTTGATATTCATCAAGATTTATTCCTGCTGCCAAAATTGGATCATATGGAATGTTCCAATGTTTAAAAAAAGCGTGAACAACTCGAGCATAGAGAAGTCCCTGAGGTCCTTTAAGGAGTGATGCATGTTTTCCGTGATCAAGCTCAAGTAAAAATATCTTAGTATGTCCAGACTCCCGAAGTTTATTGTAAAGATGCCGAGAGTTGTTAATTGGAATGATAGCATCTTCTTTTGAGTGGACTAATAAGATGGGGATATCTTTGCTGATATTTTCAATAGCATCAATTGGTTGAATGCCGTCCATCTGGTAGCTTGTAAAAAAATTCTTCATAATCATAGAAGCATGATGTTCCGGATCTATACTTGGAAATAATGGTCTTATTGCTTCAAGAATAAAATGAATAACCTGAAAAAGCATTACATTCTTCATAGATGAAAAAGGCGATTCTAAAACGAGGCAACCAACCTTTTTGGCAATCGGCTTGGTCCCTAGCGTTGTGATCCAGGTTGCAGCACCACGTGAAACGCCAAAGCCAATAACCGTTTGGTTAGCGGCATTGTTAATTGCTTTAAGAAGTTGATCAATATCATCACGTTGCGCAAGATGTGTGAGGAAAGGGTTGGGAATACTGCCATAGATGCCAAGATTAATGAGAATATCCTGAAAATTAAATGAAATGATATTATGTTTTTCTGTATCAAATAAAAAATTCCATGTACTAAAATTACACTTTTGATTGTGATAAAAATAGCCAAGAAGATGCTCTGTTCCTTTGGTGTACTGCAGATGGCCCAGGAGGCCGTTACCACCAAATCCATGAGCATAAATGACCGTAGTTTTGGTTGGGATTTCAGGTTTATGTAAGTCGGTTATAATTTCTTGATAGGTGTAGCCTGCGGATGTTTTTTCAGGCAGTACACTTTGAGGTTGAGCATTGTGGGTAAAAAATGTGGTGATGATCGTTATAAGAAGTGATTTAAACATGCACATGTATAAGCCCGCCAGAAAGATAGTTCAGAAGAGCAATAAGAGCTTTAGTTCTTGAGTCAGCATCTGGGTTTATTGCTTGAGCATGTGCAAGATAGAGTTCTGTGCCCATTTCAATACCCGGAGCAATATTCTGAACCGCTTGAATGAGCTCTGAATTAATACCAACACATTCTTCCCAAAGCTTGGTTGCATCACTTTTTCCTCCTTCAACATGAAAGGGGACGAACATATTCATCAATTGATTCATATAAATATGATCAGGCTTGAGTGCGTGCGCAGCTGCTCGACTGAACGATTTTTTAAAGGATAATCTTCCAATTTGGTCACGATGTGTTAACAGGTGGCTTATTGCTTTAGTTGCAAAGCGGCCAATAATGCCACCAATACCGCCAGCAAGTAAAACAACGGCCTGTTTTTTTGGATTTACTTGTACAATATTTTTTTTGAGATCTTGAAATGCGGGCGATCTTCTGAGCTGGTTAACAAGCTCTTGGATGTTTGCAGTTCGATTTTCCTGGCTTGATTTATTTGCAGGAAAATCTCTCGCTCCTTGCACGAGTTGGTCAAGTGTTGCATTAAGCTGCGCTGGGTTATCCTGAGGAGCTGTATGGCAGCTATAACCCTTGCGTGGATCAAATCCATCAACTGATATTCCTCCAATGCTGAGCATTGGCTTGCCTGAATTTGTATTGCTCCCGACGTGAATATCGATTGGGTCTCCATTAATTACTTTTGCAGCTAGTGCATGTCCAAGCTCATGGCATAGGGTAGTAATAAGTAATGAACCATAATTATCGGCGAAGTTTTTTAATAGATTGTATCCACTGTATTGCTCATTGAGGATCATTTTACTGTGCTCATCAGCAGATAGCGCAATAAGCTCACAAGTCAAAATTGAAAGAAGCGTCTTGAGGAGCGCTATTGATGAATCTGAGCTTTCAGCTGTTGCTGTGGATACTTGCTCATAAGGTGTGGTTATCTGAGGATTAATATTGTTGGGTTGTGCTCTGAGTAAGCTGTTCCCAAGAATAAGAAAAAAAAGTAATAAGCAAAAGTTTTTTAATGTTTTCATACAGGTTTTCGCAGTAAAAATATTTTCAGGCTGAAAACTTAGATGGTTTTGTTTAATCTATAAAGAAGCTTAATGTAGTAGCTTGTGGTTCTATTGTCAAACGCTATTATCGCTAGATTTAATTGACACGACCTTCTGATTTTCTATACTCAGCACCCAGTCATTTTTAATATGAAAAATAAATACAGTTTATAAAAGGGTTTTGGTTATGAAAATTAGGCTCAATTTATTCTTGAGTGTTCTTATGGGGATTAGCTGCTTTGATGGAAGTGTGAATGCTATGCAGGCTTTAGCTCCTTCTTTTCCTCCAGTCTCGCGGCCTCTTCGAGACATAATTATGTATAAAGATGAAACAAATCAGGCGCAAGTTGAGTTGATGCATCAAGAAATTCTTGATGCTTTGGCATCAGGCAGAGATATTAATGAGCGTGATGTTATGTGTCATGATACACCTCTCCATAGCCTTATTCGTTTTTCTCAATGTGAATTATTAAGTACGGTTGAGCTTCTTGTGTGTAACGGCGCAATGGTTAATGCCCAAAATAGTGATTACAGAACACCGCTGCATTGTGCGGTTGAGCATGGTTTTGTTGAAATTATCAAGCTTTTGCTCGGAAAGGGGGCATTGCCATTTGTATGGGATAGGCTTGAACAGACCCCTTTGCACATGGCTGTTCAGCAAGAAAAATTAGAAATAAGTACACTTTTTTTAGAACATCTTAGATCCCACGCAATACCGGTAGATATCAGGGGTGCTCATCTCAGAACTCCCCTTCACGAGGCGGTAATAACGGGTAACCTTGCTCTGGTTAAATTGCTTATTGCCTATGGTGCAAACGTTAATGAGCGTGATCGACATGGCAGCACGCCGCTTCATCTTGCTATTGCATATAATCGATTTGAGCTTGGAAAAAACTCTCATGAGCAGGTTATTATCGAATTAATCGATGCACGAGCATTTCCTAATGCGCAAGATGATATGGGCTGGACTCCTTTACACTGGGCTTGCTTTAATATGCATCATGCTGTTTGTCGATACCTTTTTAGCAGAGGTGCTTATCACAATATTGTAAGCAGAAAAGGTGAAATTCCCGCGCAGCTTTGGGGTATTCAAAAGAAAAGTTAATCCTATAAGTTGATGAAAATGGGAAAAAAATGAAAAATATTTCGGAATATACTCCGAGATATTAGGCAAATCAAGAAATTAATTTGATTGGGAGAGCCACGCCTGAACACGGATATGATGTACTATTATTCCTGCTAAGCTTTTAAATAGTATCTGCTTGTGAAGATTTGATTTTTCTAACCCTTGCTCAAAAAGCTTGAAAGAATCTTCTTCTTACCAGCTCTAAACAAGGCGGTGATGTAATAGTCATCGCCATCAGCTTTTTCAACTAACACGATAATCCCGGTTCCAAATTTCGCATGCTGCACCGTCTGGTTCTTTGCCCAGCCTCCACCTGAAAATGAAGAGCTCGGTACGCTCACCGGTGCACTGCTTTGCGATGTCTTATTCGATTGTGCGGTCCCCGTTGGGCGTGATCCCATTATTGATGAACGAGATGTAGGTTTTGTTGATGGTCTGGATGTAAAACCGTAAGGCTGTAAATTTGATGTTGAACGAGGAGTACCATAATTTTTGGTGTGATTTTGGATTGAATTATTATTGTTTGTAGAGCTTGGTCGTGATGCGCTTGACCGGGAAGGGCTTTGATTAAAAGTAACCAAACTGCTTTCAACTGGTACACCGCCCAAAAGGCGCGTGAAAAAGGGTGACATTTGGCTTGGGTACATTTTTTCAATATCGGCATGCATTACCAAACCACTCGGCATTTCGCTGACAAAGCGAGAAGGAACTTGATCAACAATTTGTCCAAATGTGTTGCGAAAATTGGCACAAAACATCAAGAGATATTCTTGAGCACGGGTGATCCCCACATAAAAGAGTCGTCGTTCTTCTTCAAGCGCATCAGGTGCATTGAGTGAGCGAGAGCTTGGCAAAATTCCTTCATCAAGGCCTGAGAGCAAAACAATTTTAAATTCAAGACCTTTAGCGGCATGAAGCGTCATCATCTGCACTTGGTCGCCATCTTCCTCATCATGAATTTGTTCTTGAAGGAGCGTTACTTCATGTAAGAAATTTTCAAGGGTTGCCTGTCCTGGGTCTTTACGGGTGCTTTCATACAAGCAGACCGACTGAAGCAACTCTTTAACGTTTTCAATTTTTGTTTCAGCCTCTTTTGCATCAAACGAAGTGCGTAGATAATTCAAATATTCGGTACGATTGATGATGTGTTGGAGTGCCTGGTTGGGCAACATATCTTTATCAAGATCTTGAAAGAAGGATATAAATTCTTGAATTGAGGCCCGCTTTACCCCGGTTTCGTGCTCAGTCATAATCGGAAGAAGTTGCTTGAAGTCAAGAAAGCGTTGTTGCTGCCAGGTGTTAATTAAATCTTCTTCAAACTTTTTGCCAAGACCACGTGTTGGGCAATTGATAACACGCAATAGGCTGATTTTATCGTACGGGTTGGTAATCAAGCGTAGATATGCCAAAAGGTCTTTAATCTCTTTACGTTCATAAAAACGGATACCACCAATTATTTTATAAGGAATCGCATGGTGAATAAGTGCTTCTTCAATTGAGCGCGATTGAAAATGAGTGCGGTACAAGATCGCAACTTCGCTTCGCGTTGTTGATGAGGGCAGTGACTTTAAAAAGAGCGCAATTGCTTCCGCTTCTTGTTCAGATGAGCGGCATTTTAAAACAATAATACGATTTTTTGCCTGTTTATCGGACCATAAATTTTTTGGATTACGGAGTCGATTATTGGAAATAACGCTGTTGGCAACTTGTAAAATTGGTTCAACGGACCGGTAATTTTGCTCAACTTTAATCATAGTAACCGGTGCAAAGTCGTTTTCAAATTTGAGCATGTTCGTGACCGTTGCGCCGCGCCATGAGTAAATTGATTGATCCTCATCACCAACTGCACATAATGAATCGACTGCAAATTTATTTGAAGTATCAAGTCCCATGTACTTGAGGAGCTGGTGTTGCACATGACTTGTGTCTTGGTATTCATCGACTAAAATGTGACGCACTCGTTGCTGAAATTTTGCTCTGAATTCATCATTCTTTTTAAAAAGCGTGAGCACTTGCAAAATCAAGTCATCAAAGTCGAAACAGTGTGCTTGTGCTTTTTCTTCTTCATACGTTGCATAAACTTCACGAAGCATAGGCGTTGCAAATTCTTCAATGCTCATACCCATAAATGCTTTATTTTTTACGTTGGAAATTTGGGCGCACAGTTGTGACGCTGTTGCAAATTTACCCAAGTTATGTTGTTTCACAATTCGATTGATCAGTGCTAACTGGTCATCCGAATCAAGGATAGAAAATTGTGCATAGGGCAGAAGTGTTGGATTTGATCTGAGCAAAAGCAAACAATAGGAATGAAAAGTTCCAACAAATGGAAGTGCATACTGACCCTGAAAAAAACGCTCAAGTCGTTCTTTCATCTCACCGGCGGCCTTGTTGGTAAAGGTAAGGGCAACAATGCTTTTTGGTTGAACATCTTCATTCAAAATAAGATTTGCAATCCGTGAAGTAATAATTCTTGTTTTGCCCGATCCTGCACCCGCAATAACAAGAATGCCGCCGCTTTTTTGCAGAACAGCTTTTTGTTGTTGAGCATTGAGTTGTGCCGATAAAAAATCATTAAAAGACTGAGTGAGTGAGTGGTTCATAATATGCAATCGTTGTTTCATACTTCTATTTTCTTGCAAGTTTGGCTATTGTAACACATCAGTTAAAAAAAAGCGCATAGTTATCCAACATCTTTGTTTTCAAGGAGTAGTATGTTTCTAGTCCCAGTTTTTTTAATAATAAATCTTCTTTGTGTGGCGTCTACAAATGCAATGAGCAATGACAACAATAGTTTTACGTGCTCTATTTGTCTACAAGATATGATTCCTCGAGGGCAAAATGATTTTGAAATTTTAGCTCAGGAGTGGGTAGAATCGCCCGAGCTTGTTGAAATGCTGGATGAGCTTGAAAATATCTTGAAAAAAAATGCAAGTGCTCAGGATTATCTGACTAAACTTACATGGGAAATGCTTGACAATAAGTTGGAAGATAGATCTGAAATTGTTCAAAAAAGAGCATTGTATTCTGATGTGGATATTATTATCCGAAATCTTGTGGTTGAGCGGCTTGAGTGTCATTCTTCGTCGATGCCTCAATTTCATGTTGGTTGTTTGAAAAAAGTTATTTTGGAAAACAAGCCTTGTCCAATGTGTCGGCAAGATTTTGATCAGACAGTACGAGAAAATTTTGGACTGCTCCTTGATGATGCGAATCATAAAAGAAAGAGTTGGATTGTGTTAATTGTCGTTGGAGTTATTCTTACTGGTCTATTTTTAACACATGATCAATTGTGGAGTTTTATAAATAGTACTCCTGCCTTCAGGCTATTACAGTTGTCACTTGTATTTCTCCCAGCAGTTTTATGTACCATGCGCTTTCAACCTCCAGGAAGAACATTGCATGAAGTTGAAGCATGGTTAGATGGCGAGGATATGTTAGATGGTCAGAGTCCTACTCGAGAAGAAAATGAAGCACGGAGTAATTTTGATTTTGATGATGACATTGATATCTGAACAATAAAAAAGGGCTGGTGTAAAATCCAGCCCTTGATGCGTTTTAGGCGCAGTATTTTACGAAAGAATTTGGCCTGAATCCGTCAACTTCTTGTTGGTACGGCCAACATAGAGTGCAATCAAAATCCAGAATCCAACGATTCCAAGTGAAACAATGGAGCCGTAGAATATAAGGTTAGCCATCACTCCACCGAATGAATCGCTGATACCAGAGCCAACTGCTTTTGCAGATCGTCCGCCGAAACCGTCGATCCAACCTTTAGCTTTGAATTTGACGTCTTTACTGGTTGGAAGGTACATGATTTCTTTGCATGGGTTATTCAAAGCATAGCTCAAGCTCTTGATCGCAACCATTGATCCGAAAAGAACCCAGAGTGAAGATGCTGACCAAGCATAAAGAATAACTGCTGCAACGCAGGTTGGGAACATAACCAAGCAGAAGGTCAAACCGAATCTTCTGATGAAGAATGATGTTCCAACAAATGCAAAGATCAATGCGATGGTGTTGGTGCATTGTCCAAAACGTGCCAAGAAAACAGTCATTTTCTCTGCTGTGTCATAGGTTTCTGATGCTGCAAATTTCAATTGGAAGTCAAGAATTGTTCCAATGATCTCATACAGAGTTGCAACACCAAGAATACCCATCAAATATGGACGGGAGAAAAGCAGTCTCAAGCCTTCAGTAAAGCCTGTACGCTTTTTATCACCACCAGCATCAACAGTTGAGCTTGGAAAAACTTTTGTGAAAATGAAGACCAATACTGGAACTGAAAGAATGCCAATACTTACCACGGTCGCAAGGAATGACATTCCAAGTTCGACTGCGTAGGTAGCAAGTGTTGGTCCTGCAATGGTACCAATTTGTGTACCAGCAATAATCAACCCAAAGCCTTTTTTAGCTGAAGTTGCGTCGGTGCTGCTGTTAACAAATGACCAGAAAAGAGGAACGGTGAGTGAGCCAAAGCTCTCAACACCAAGGTAGATGATCCATCCAAGGAGTCTGTCTGGTGATGCTGCAGTGTTTGCTGTGCCGATGGTTGGGTGCATAAGCATATAGGCAATGATTGCAAACAGTGAGCCATATGTTCCACAGATTATGTAGAAAAGCTGATGCTTTTTGTACATATCAACAAGTTTTGAGTAAACGAGAATCAAAACAAAAACCGTAACGAATGAGAGGATCTTTGCACGAGGTATGTATGATGCGCCAACAATCTTTGAGAAAAGACTGTCTTTAATTGGTCGCATCAACCAGTAGGTGCCAAGAATGAACATGCAGATAGCAGAAAGCATGCCAAATTTTTTCATCTCTTCAGGGGATAAATCGCCCCATAATTTTCGAACAATCCACGCAAACATAAAAGTAACTCCTTAAAAAATGAGTAAAATACCTATCTAACCAATAACTT
Organism: Candidatus Dependentiae bacterium; assembly: GCA_018266175.1. Lineage (NCBI taxonomy): Bacteria > Candidatus Babelota bacterium. The sequence goes on along the minus strand of JAFEAY010000009.1, from coordinate 22,205 downwards.
TACGATTATATCATCTTTGATAAAAATAGCTAAAAAATGCAACTAAAAACGTTATTCAATCAGCTTATTCTCATCAACAGCTTTCTTGAAAACATTGCCAATAATATTTGCAAGCAATGTCCAGAGGCCAATAATTCCAAGCGTTGAAGTTCCAATCAGCACGATGTATGGTCCCATCAGGCGGTTGATAATTGATCCCCCTGCTTTTGCAAATCTCATGCCGAACATATCAATCCAAGCTTTGGATTTATACTTGATGCTACGAGATGTTGGAATATACAACACCTCTTTGGCTGGTTGATTAAAGGCATAATTTAATGCTTTAGCAATAAGCATGACACTAAAAATTGTTGCGAGCGTTGGAAATACCATGTAGTACGCAATTGAAAGGCCCAAAAGTATCGGATAGGTAATTAAGCAAAAGCGAATGCCAAATCGACGTTGAAAAAATGATGTTCCAAACAGACCGAATAGGCACGCAATCAATTGAACTGCAAGGGCAAAGTTAAAGAAAAAGAAATTTCTGGCACCAGGATCAGTGTACGTTGCGTTGACCAAAAGCGACATTTGAAAGCCCATAAGTGTTGAGATAAGTTCTTGAAAGGAAATCAAAAAGAAAATTCCGGTAACATACGGATGTGTAACCAAAAGTTTAAGCCCATCAAGAAATCCAACCCAAGAATCTTTTTTAAGTGGTTCAGCCTCTTCTTGTGCTATTTGATCACTGTAGCCGGTCAAAGCATTCTTCTCAACAGTTTGAGTCATGATGTAGACAATTACCGGCATTGCCAAAAAGGTCAAAATGGAAATAAGTGCAATAAATGGCGCTCGTTCAGCATAGCGCGTGGTATCATACGAAAGAATATTTCCCAAAATAATAAAGAGAAATGCACCGAGTTGTGTTCCAAAAATAATCAGACCATAACCCTTTTTAGCCGACTCAGGTGTTGTCACATCGTTAATAAAGGACCAGTACAGAGAAAGCATCAAAGAGATATAGCTTTCAACAAAGAGGTAAAAAGCCCATCCGAGTATTCGTGAAGGGTCAACCTGAGTATTTGCAAGGCCAATAGTTGGGTGGTAGAGGAAATAAACTAATACCAGTCCAACAATTGTGTAAAACCCAACAAAGAAGTAAATAAGCTTTTCTTTTGCAAAGTGGTCAACAAGCTTTGAGTAGAGCAATACGATCGGAAAGAACAGCAAAACTGAGGCTATTTTTGCTTCAGGAAGATGCATTGGACCAATCATATTGATGAAAATACTTTCTTTGAGCGTTTTAAGTGGCCACCAGGAGCCCAGCAAAAAGAAAAAACCTGCAGCTAAAAGAGTAAACTTTTTCAACTCACTTGGCTCAAGATCTCCCCATAGAAATCTAATGAGTTTGTGCGTTACGTTTGTTTTCATAAAGAAATAAAGACCCCGAGATTTTTAGTATCTGAATAATTTTTGATAATTCATCTGAATGTGTTGACGCCTTGCCTAAGGAAACATATTTTTGAAAGATTCAGTGTATCAGAAGGGGTGAAACAGTCAAATGAAACTCATGTAAAAAAATTATGCATCAAGGAGGATAACCGCTTTATTCTGGCTTATATTGAAAATACCCCCGTTTACCTGCAGCTGAATTGAGGTTCCGTCGGATAGTTGATAGGTTACTGTGCTCTTTTTTTTTATAACCGATATGAGCGGCATGTGCCCATATCCGATAAAGCAGCTTCCCGTTGGGCTTTCTATTTCTAAGCCGGTCACCAAGAAGGTCTTATGGGCAGTAGAGCTGATTATTTCAAGACTAAAAGACTGCTCTTTTTGCATGAGTTTGAGATCCTAGGTTGAGAGTTTACATTTCTCTTGGGCCTCTTCCAGTGTGCCAACCATATAAAAAGCTTGTTCAGGCATGCTGTCGCATTCGCCGCTAATAAGCTTTTCAAAGTCTGCAACGGTCTTTTCGCGTCGAACATAACGGCCCTGTAAGCCGGTGAATTGCTCTGCAACAAAAAGTGGCTGAGTGAGGAAACGCTGAATTTTTTTTGCTCGATAGACAATAATTTTGTCAGCATCAGAAAGCTCATCCATACCCAAGATAGCAATAATGTCCTGAAGCTCTTTGTATTTTTGTAAGATGCGTTGAACTCTGCGTGTCACTTCGTAATGTCGTTGCCCAACAATATTTGGTTTAAGTCCATTGGAGACCGACTCGAGAGGGTCAACCGCCGGGTAAAGCCCTGATTGTGCAACTTTTCGAGAAAGTACGGTGCTTGCATCTAAGTGTTGAAAAGTGGTTGCAGGCGCTGGATCTGAGTAGTCGTCTGCAGGAACATAGACCGCCTGAATGGAGGTAATTGATCCATTTTGAGTGCTGGTAATACGTTCTTGAAGCATGCCCATTTCGGAGGCCAGTGTTGGTTGATATCCTACAGCTGATGGCATACGTCCAAGGAGTGCTGAAACTTCTGCCCCAGCTTGAACGTAACGAAAAATGTTATCAATAAAAAGAAGTGTATCTTTGTGTTCTTTGTCACGGAAGTATTCAGCCATGGTCAATCCTGTGAGTCCTACCCGCAGGCGTGCGCCGGGCATCTCCCCCATCTGACCAAAGACCAGAGCTGTTTTATTTAAAACGCCAGATGATTTCATTTCAAGCCAGAGTTCGTTTCCTTCGCGGGTCCGTTCTCCTATTCCAACAAACACCGAATAACCGCCATGCTCGATTGCAACGTTTCGGATAAGTTCTTGAACAATAATGGTTTTACCAACGCCAGCACCACCAAAAAGTCCAATTTTTGATCCTTTGATGTATGGGCAAATCAAATCGAGAACTTTGATGCCGGTTTCAAGAATTTCTTCGCCTGTTTTTTGTTCAATAAGGCTTGGTGCATTTCGATAGATAGGCCATCGTTTTGTATCCGTTAATTGTGAGGTACCATCAATTGTTTGTCCTAAAACATCAAAAATATGTCCAAGGACCTCTTTGCCAACAGGAACCATAATTGGAGCGCCGGTGTCGATAACCGGGATGCCGCGCATAATTCCCTCGAGTGGCTCAAGAGCGATGCAGCGAACAATTCCATCGCCAAGATGCTGAGCAACTTCAAGGCTGACGGTTTTAAGCTGAGAAATCTTTTGGGATGTTTCAGGAACTTGAATAATAAGTTTATTTAAAATATCAGGGATATTTCGTTGATCAAATTGGACATCGACAACGGTTCCACTGATACGCAGCACTTTTCCAGGAAGCCGAGTTTGATTGAGAGCAGTGGATTGCGAATTATTCATGAGTAGAATTTTGAACCTCATTTTGGTTTTTGCTATTGGCAGAGTATTTCACTTTATGGTGTAACTCACCTGACGATGTAACTCAAAGTATTGAAATAACGCGCATTTGTAAAGAATGTATAATAAAATATTTGCATGAAATAATCTCTCATATGTACTGAACTTATGCACCCGCTTGCACGTTTTGCTCAACGAGCTAAGCTGAAAACATGCTATTTTTTTTAATAATAAAATAGCATGTGGGGGTTTGGTCATAATTTAGTTTTTTGTTTATTGAGAGTTATCTATGCGCTTATGTTTAATATTTTCTCATATTTTCTTGTTTTGTTTGGCATTTCAAGCATCTGTTTTTTTGAACAACAGCTCTTTATCACATGATTTTGATGATCAAGGTGATTTGCAACAAGAGACACCTCAAAATAAATCGGACAAAAAAACTTCTCATAGAATAATTGTTTTTATTCATGGAACGATTTTGCCTGCTCCATCTTTAAATGGTTTAAGAAAAGTTGCAGCGCAAGCTCTTACAGACGGTACAAATAAACCTAAGATTTTGTATCAAAGCTATCTTGATGGCCGACGTCATAAAAGAGGTTTTTATGGCTATCAACCATTTGGTGAAAAAGGGCTCACTCACATTGAAGATGTTTATTCTGATGAGTGCAGTTACACTGAAGCATCAAAACTGTTACGTGATATTTTTGTTCAAACTAAGAAGGCAGACGATAGTTTTCAAGAGTCTTGCTCCTGCTATACCTTTGGTTGGGACGGCAGGCTTGAGCATGAAAACCGAATCGAATGGGCCAAGTGTTTGTACTCAGCATTGAGTGATGAGGTAAAAAGCGTACAAGAAACTTGTGGAGCGGATGAAGTCGAAGTTGATATTTTTGCACATAGCCACGGTGGAAATGTTGCTCTGAACATGGCTCCAGTGCAACAAGAATTGTCAGGTGAATTGTCAATTAATCGCTTAGTAATGCTTGGAACTCCGGTTCAAGTTGAGACAGAAAAATATGTTTTGGATCCAATGTTCAAAAATGTTTATCTCTTTTATTCTCAAGGTGATATGATTCAAGTTTCTGACGTTTTCTCGACTAAAGGCTTTTCCAAGAGGCGATTTGACGGTGAAGCTGAAAAAAATAAAGTGATTCATGTTGAAGTTCAAATTGATAAAAAAAATCCGTCTCATAGCGAACTTTGGTCCTACGGAATGGTTGGGCAAATGCTGTATCGAAAAAGCTTGAGTATTTATCCATTTCCGGTTGTTGCATTTGTGCCAGAAATTTTTAAAACATTTCATCAAGAACTTGTTCCTGGAGCTACAGTGTGCATTGATATCTGTCGTCAATTACGGTATCGCAAAATGATCGGAGCGCAAGAGCCGCTAGATATTATTTCTATTTTATGTCTTGAACCAAATTCAGGGATTCGAAAAAGTGCAATAATCTCAGTAGGAAATATTCCTAAATCAAATAAAGTGTTTCTTGCTCTTCCTCCACGCGAGGTTTCTTCATAGAAATAAATTGATTAACGCGAACTCGATCATTTTTGTAATCAATTTTACTCTCTTACTCCAACTTCACAAAAAATTTTTGTTAACATTACACCAGGATTACGCTTCCCTTTTTTTGAGGTTGTGATTATCCTCCAGGAAAGCATATTTCAAATTGTCGAGTTCGCGTTTTTTAGTATTAGGTTGAAATTTAAGAACTAAGAATTAGTCCTGCTATTTTAACGAGAAAAGGTTTTAGCATCATGCAAACAAATCTACAAAAGGCGCACCCTTTACTTTATTTAACAGCGTTTCTTTGTTTTTGTTTTCTCGTAAGCGCTATTAAGGCTCAACCAACTATCGAATTCTCTCATCAAGATATTCATTTTGATGGTCATTATTTCCATCCTGGCAATAATCTCAGATCATTAGAATTATTTGAAGGATGCGGTGGAATTGAATTTATTTCAGCTACTGGCCTTGCCCCAGCAAGAAACTATTCAGTAGAGTTTGGATCATGCAATCGATTAGGCGATAATTACTTAGACAGAGAAATTGCTGTAAAACAGACATCGCAGGGGCGTATTACAGTAATAGGCTCTGATAACGGAGTTGTTAGAGTCTTAGTCAATGATGCTATACACTCTGCAAGCATAGTTCATGATAATTTATTTGATGAAAATATTAACCCCCCTCATTTAATTAGAAAGATAGCAATACTTGAAACGTCAAGTGGAATTTTGATTATTTCAGGATCTAGGGATAGAACAGCAAAAATTTCAAAGCTTAATGGTGAATGCCTTGCTACGCTATATCATGATGATGAAGTTTTATCGGTTGCAGCCCTTGAATCATCACAGGGAAGTATTATCATTACAGGATCTGGTGATAGGACAGCAAAAATTTGGAATCTTGACGGCGAATGTCTTGCTACATTTAAATGTGATGAAGGTGCTGTTCTAAATATCATTCCTTTTGAAGTTTCAAATAAAATTATTATTATTACGCATCTTGCAGGAAGAAAAGCAAAAATTTGGAGTAGTAATGGTCAATGCCTGGCAACACTAGAGCATGGTCAAGAATGGATACGATCAGTTGCTGCAATTCAAAGATTAGATGAAATTTTGGTTGTTACTGGGGGTGATGACGGCACAGCCAAACTTTGGGCCTCCAACGGGGAATGCCTTGCCTCATTTGTTCATGATATTTTGAGACCTAATTGCAGAATCGATTCAGTTTCTCTTTTTGCTAAAAGAGGAGATATTTATCTAATAACAGGAGCAACCAACGGCTTAGCAAAATGTTGGACTTTAGAAGGAAGAAATATTTTCTCATTACCGCATAATGATCCAATTCAATTGATTAAAGTATTGGAGTTATCCAACCAAGATACTATCATTGCTACCGCATCGCTTAACGGTAGAATAATAGTTTGGTTACCAATAGATTTATGGCAACAAGAGTTTATAACCAAGCTAAGTCCTATCATTATTTGATGTAGAGTTCTCATTAAACTATCGATTTCTCTAAGAACTCATACGAAAATTCCCGACATAGCAAAAATCCTGTAAGAACAAGCAAATTGACGCAGTGTAAAAAAAGGCGATTGTCGTCTGGTCCAGCGAATGTCGATTGATTGAAAATTATTAAGCCAGCCAATCGATGGTTCAATAATTCATCTACTTTTTCCAAATTTCTAAACTTGCCGTATTTTTAATTATTGATTTATCAAAATATACAGTATTTGGTCTTGGTTATACTTTGTGATATAGTATAGAAACAAAATTTTATGTTTTGCCGATCAAACGCTTACAGGACGTTCTTCAATTGCATAATGATTGTGTGCAACGTCCACTGTTGGGATAAATCATGATATCAAGAATTCTTGCTAAAATTTTCGGAACGCAAAATGAGCGCGAGCTTAAACGTTTGCAACCTCTTATTCAATACATCAATGACTTTGAGCCTGCAATTCAGGCTCTCTCTGACGATGCACTCAGAAATAAAACTGCTGAGTTTCGAGAGCGACTTGCTCGTGGGCAGACATTAGATGATCTGCTTGCAGAGGCTTTTGCAGTTGCGCGTGAAGCAGGCAAGCGTACGCTTGGAATGCGCCACTTCGATGTTCAGCTCGTTGGTGGAATGGTGTTGCATAAGGGTAACATTGCAGAAATGAAAACTGGAGAGGGTAAAACCTTTATGGCAACATTGCCTTTGTACCTCAACGCACTTGAGGGTAAAGGTGCTCATCTTGTCACCGTTAACGACTACTTGGCTCGTCGCGATGCTGAGTGGATGACTCCGTTATATAATTTCCTCGGCCTTGAAGTTGGAATCATTCAAAATCATTTAGGTGATGAAGGTCGCAAAAAGGCGTATGGTGCTGATATCACCTACGGAACTAATAACGAATACGGCTTTGACTACCTGCGCGACAACATGAAATTTGATTTGGAAGATTATGTTCAGCGTGAATTGAACTTTGCTATTGTTGACGAAGTTGATTCTATTCTCATTGACGAAGCGCGAACTCCGCTTATTATTTCTGGAGCAAGCGAAAAAGGAAGCAAGCTCTACCAGGTAGCAGATCAAGCGGTTCGTCGCCTTTCAAAAGAAGATTATGAACTTGATGAAAAAGAGCGATCGGTTAATTTAACTGAGTCTGGAACCGATCGAGTTGAGCAACTTTTAAATCTTGAAAATTTATACGCCCCTGAAAATATCATGGCGTTACATCACATTACTCAGGCACTTCGTGCTCACGTTTTGTTCAAGCGTGATGTTGACTATGTTGTCAGCGAAGAAGATGAAGTTTTGATTGTTGACGAATTTACTGGCCGTATTTTGCCTGGCCGTCGCTACAGCGATGGATTGCATCAAGCACTTGAAGCAAAAGAAGGTGTTCGAGTTGAGCGTGAAAATCAAACGCTTGCAACAATTACTCTGCAGAACTATTTTAGGCTTTACAATAAACTTGCTGGTATGACCGGTACAGCGGAAACTGAAGCTGGAGAATTTCACAAGATTTATAAGCTTGGCGTGATTGTTGTTCCAACAAATAAACCAATGGTTCGTGAAGATGGTGCGGATATTGTTTTCTTGAGCAGAGATGACAAATATGCGGCGGTGATTGAAGATATTAAAGATTGCCATAAGCGTGGTCAGCCCGTTCTGGTTGGTACCATCTCAATTGAAGCATCCGAATATTTAAGTCATCTGCTGACACGCGACGGAATTCCTCACAATGTTTTGAACGCAAAGCAGCATGATCGTGAAGCCGAGATTGTTAAAGAGGCTGGTGAGCGTGGAAAAGTAACCATTGCAACCAACATGGCAGGCCGAGGAACCGACATTAAGCTTGGTGAAGGTATTCAAAGTGTTGGTGGTTTGCGCATTATTGGTACCGAGCGTCATGAAAGCAGACGTATCGACAATCAGCTACGTGGTCGATCTGGTCGTCAAGGTGACCCTGGATCGTCTAAGTTTTATATCTCTCTTGAAGATGATTTAATGCGTATATTTGGTGGACCTCGACTCAAGGCAACAATGGAGCGCTTGGGCATGAAGCCGGGTGAAAGCATTGAGCATCGCATGGTGAGCCGTAGCATTGAAAAGGCTCAAGAAAAGGTTGAGCTGCATAATTTTGATATCCGTAAGCATTTGCTTGAATATGATGACGTACTGAACCAACAACGAATGGTTGTGTATCGCTATCGCCGTGAAATTCTTGATGGTGCTGATCAAACCAAAGAGCTCATTCGCGAGATGATTGGTGAAGTTATGCACGGTATTTTTGCAGCGCATAGCAAAGGTGCTGTGTGTGATCAAGAAGCGGTTATTCAAATTATCGAATCAATTGCTAAACTTACAGGTCTTCCAAAAGAGTTACTCGAAAAGCCTGAGTTTTTGGCTGAACGAAATAGCAGCGTGCTTGAAACAGCAATAACTGAATTCTTGGTATATGAGTATGATCAGTTTAGAGCAACCGTTGATCCTGAGACTGTTGAGCAAGCTGAAAAATGGACGCTCCTTGAAACCGTTGATCAGGCTTGGAAGATACACCTGCTTAACATTGATGAAATTAAAGAAGGCATAGGCCTGCGCGGTTATGGACAAAAAAATCCATTGATCGAATATAAAAAAGAGTCATTCGCGATCTTTGAAGATATGATGAACCAAATTAAGTGGGATATTGTCAGTCGCATTTTTAGAATGAGACCTGATGACTTCTCCTCTTCTGCAATTCAGCATATTGAGCATACACGCGAAAAAGAGCTTGATGCAATTCAAATTGGTGGCGATGGAACAGAAGATGCCGATGCTAAAACGATTAAACGATCGGCCCCAAAAGTTGGTCGTAACGATGCGTGTCCGTGCGGATCGGGTAAAAAGTATAAGCAGTGCCACGGTAAAGAGTAATATGAGTTCTGCCTGGCAGGTGCTGTCCTTGTTTATGCTGACCGCCATGTCCTTTGTCTCTTGTAAAAAAAAATCTGTAGAAAGCGCTAACGCACCTCTGGTTATCGTTGGCGCTTCTGCAGCTGGTGTTGCTGCAGTTAAAGATTTACTTGAGCGTAACTACTCAGGAGAAGTTGTTTGGATTGCTGATCAGCACGAAGATCCATATTCGAAAACCAAAATCCCTTACCTTCTTGAAGGTTCTAAAACTCTGGATGAGATTTCTATTTTTGATATGAAAAGTCTGCCTTCCAACGTGACGCCAATGTTTGGCAAGCGTGTGGTGCAGATTAAGCCAGATGAGCATGTTATTGAATTGAACGATGGCCAATCTATCTCTTATCAAAGGCTCTTGATTGCAATCGGTTTGCAATACCAAATTCCGTCAGCGTTTGCCGCTCAAAAGATTAATGGGATTTTTATGTTTGGTCGGGCTTCCGATATTCAGGCCATTGAGGCATATCTGCAAGAACATGAAGTTAAAAATGCTGTTGTTGTTGGATTTGGTCTTACCGGGGCTGATACTATCGATGGCCTTGTTCAAAGAGGTATTAAGGTAGGTATTGTGCAACGAAGTAAACGTTTACTTGATCGATACGTTAATGACGAAGCTGAAAAAATTATTCGTGATGATCTTGATGAAAATGGGGTACAGATTCATGCACCTTCAACGATTAAATCAATTATCTCTGATACAGATGGTTACGTTCAAAGCATTGTTTTAAGCAACGGGAATCAGCTTGCGTGTGATATGATCATTTTCACAACAGGGCTTGTTCTTCAAGAGAAATTGCTCAGTGACGCAGGCATAAAAATTCAAGATGATGGCATTGTGGTTAATCAATCAATGCAAACCAGCAACCCAGACATTTTTGCGGCTGGAGATTGTGCGTTGATTACCGATCTTGTCACTGGAAAATTACGTCGCAGCGCAAAGTGGCCCGAGGCTGAAGCTCAGGGAGCTGTTGCAGCACAGAATATGTGCGGAGCAAATGCAATTTATAAGGGCTCTCCATTTATATTTGGGGTACGATTTTTAGATACATTAGCGATGAGCTGTGGACCTATTGGCCAAAGCGACTCTGAAAATTTCCAAAAAGTTATCAAACGTACAGATAAGAGCTACTCATTGCTCTTACTTGAAAAAAATATTCTTAAAGGCTTTTTGCTCGTGAATCCAAAAGATCGAGGTATTGTTCAAAAGCTTCGTCAGTTGATTGAAGATCACACTGTAGTAACTGTAAAAGAACTTGAAGATCTTTTATAAAATAGTACAAGCAAATGTTTTTTATAAGGTTGTTAAAGCTATTTTTGATAGATCATATTTCTTGTGGTATACCATTCATGTAATGAGATCAATATAAAACAACAGGAGATTAATCGTATGGATATAACAGCTCTGTGGCATAACTTGCTTGTACTTTCTCAATGTCTTTATATGACATGTTTACTTCCTCAAGTTGTAACCAATTATAAAGTAAAGTCAGGTACGGGGCTGAGTGATCTTTTCGCGATTGGTTATTTAAATGGTCATTTCGCACAGCTTTTTTATGTCTTTTGTTTGAACTTGCCCATGGGGTATAAAATTTTTGTACCGGTTCAATTTTTAATTGTTTTAGTACTTATTTTTCAGCGTCTTTACTATGATCGTTTTGCCAACAAAGCTTTAACACTTTTTTATGCTATAAACATTGCTTGCGCAATTGCACTTATTCCGGTTGCATGTCGGGTTCCTCTATTGTGTGGAACAGCTAATGGTTGGCTTTCACTTATTATTTTTAGTCTCAGCCAAATTCCACAAATTTATAAATTGTATACAACTCGAAGTGTGCAAGGTTTTAGCATGATGTTTGTGGTTGTCATGGGATGTGGAAGTGTACTTGAGCTTCTCGGATCAATATTTTTAGGCTTGCCTATTCAAACTATTTTTAACGCTGTTCGTAATACGTCATTTGTTGCAGCTTGTTTGGGAGCATTTTACCTCTATAATCGCTCCAGTAATGTAATAAAATAATCAAAAAACATAATGAGCAGCTCTTAAGGCAGCTCGCTTGAAATTCTTGATCTATCAACTGATATTGTGCTTTGATGGATGTAGCAAAGTTCACGGTCGCATTCTAAGGGGGGAGGGGGATCATGAAGAACTACATTCGTCAATGGATCATTGCAATTCTATGTCTTTTGGGATCATGTACAACGGTGCGGGGGATGGCATACGATCCATTATTCATTTTGGCAATGGCGATAGCAGAAAACAATGAACAGCCGGAGATACGTACTGGTACGTATCGGGCACGTGAGGTTTTTGCAGCATTTAAGGAATTGGCAGCAGAGCAGCGCAAAGCTATTCGTGCTCTTGAGGATTGGGCATATACTTATTCATTCATTTTTTTTGGCCCGATTGAGGGTTTTGAATATATTCCATTGGCAAGAGATAGTGATAAGTCGATGAGCCTTCAGGAAATTTTTATGCGCATAGGTACTTGGGAAACCTGGGAGACTATTATTGATGAGAAGTTTGAAGGTGCAGATGCTCAAATTAAATCTCAATTAATTGAATTTCTTAAGCCGCTTTTCGAAAAAATAGTTGGAGATTTCCCAACGAATCATGCAACGCGTTCCAAAATTAAAGAGCAGATAGCAATTGAGAATTTAGAAGAGGATATATTTTCAGACGGATTTGCATTTATGCGCGTAATTGATCAGTTTGTTGCAGCTGCTGGAAAAATTCTTGTTTCGAGTAATTGTATCATTTTGTAGAGGGTGGGCACTCGATGAATAAAAATTGTCTGATATACTGCACCTACGTTTAAAAAAAATTATTTTCTACTGGTTTGTAAAAATATGCTTGATCGTTCTGCTCTTGCGCGCGAAATTAATGACTTATCGGAAAAGCTTTTTACGTCACAAGCTTTTCCAGATCTTATGTCTGAAGAAGAGTGGAATAAGCTTGTGACCCACCAACTTTTTTTAGCAACAATTGATGAAGCTCGTGATTCGCAAAATCTTGTTTCATGGATAGGGAGCTTGGCCGATGCCTACCCAATTGAGCCATTACAGCAAGATTACGCAGTACTTGCAGTTGATGGATCACAGGTTTACCCCGATAAACATATTGTTGGAGTTGGGTGTTATCTCCTCAATGCTGGTGGCTGCTTGCTCAAGTATGGCTCGCCAAGCAAAGCGACTTTGTTTTCGCATCCACGGGTCTGTGTAGCTGAGGATGATGAAGATGAACAGGCTTTTGCACCGGAATTAGTCGACCTCAAAAGAGAAGCGTACGAATTTGAAGTGTTGCTTGAACGAGCACTTTTGTGGAGGTTAGATAATCCAGATAAACCGCTTGTCTGCTTGATTGATGGAAGCATTGTCTTTTGGCATCTAGAAAGCAAATCGCCCGATTTACGCAATAAATTTTTAAGCATTTATCTGGACTTTTTAAGCTCATGCAAAGAGCATGAGATCATTATTGCTGGTTATTTGAGTCTGCCTAAAAACAAAGAGTTGGTGCATTTGGTTCAAACAGGTTTGTGTTCGTATGAAGCCTTTGCAGCTTCAGGGCTTGTTGATTTGCAAAAAAAATATTGCCCGGATCTGGGCAAGCTCACCGATACTCAGTTGGTACAAAGTTTCTTGCCTGAAGGTGCTCGAACAACATTGATTGCCAGCTGCGCTAACATTGTTCAAGCTTATCCAGCAGTACTTAAGCCATACTTTTTCTATCTAGACGTTGGCCAAGAGGTTGCGCGTGTTGAGATTCCTGCTTGGATTGCCGAGCAGCCCGAGCTTGTTAACTTAATTGCCCAGGTTTGTTTAGACCAAAGTATTAAAGGGCAGGGCTACCCCGTTGCACTTGCAGAGTCTCATGAACAAGCGGTGATCAAGGGCCCTGACCGCGATTTCTTTTATCATCTCATCTGCAAAATTGGCATCGAGCAGAGTAGGCGCATTATGCTTTCGCAAAAGAGCCTTAAAAAGCGCTCCATGGCGGTGTGAAATTAATTCCTTAACTCTAATTAAGAATTATCTAAAGCTGTATAAGAAAATAAAGTTTATGTAACCACTTGAGCCTATTCAAGGGGATTCCGTTTGTGCCTTTATGGGGATTGGGTATAATTATGATTGTAAGAACTATATTTACTTTTGGGAGTTATCAATGTTGTATCAAACTATTTTGAGCGTTTCATTATTTGCTTTTTGCTGTAGCAATTCAGTTTTTGCTGAATCAAAACAGGTCGAATTAATCTCAGTTGAAACGCCTGAACAACATCAAAATGGTGACGCCAATATCCCGCAGCTTTCAGAGCACGAGCTTAAAGAATCTATAAAAAAATTTCTAAGAATCCTTGTTCCAATTTTTGAAAATAACTGTGCTCTTACGATTCAAAGATATAATCTCTGGATGCATAAAAATCCAGAACTATTGCAAGAAGCGCATCAAAAATATTGCTTAATGAGCTTATGGAGAGAGGGAATGAGGAGCCTTCTTGGAGATATCGGTCAAAACCCTGAATTTGTTCAGTTAATCAGTACGCTTCTTGCTCAAACCGGTAATAAAGAACTGGAGTATTGGAAAAATGATTGGAATCATAATATCGGCCGGGCTTATCGTTTGGTAGAAACAGGGAGTGACCAAGAAGACTTTCTTCAACTTACAATGCTTTTAGAGATCGGGTTATCCCCGGAGCAGGCTTTTCAAGCGAAATTTGGGTGTAGATTAATTGTTCTATTTTGTGATTTGCAGGAAATTTTTGAGGAAGACGAACTTTGTGCCAACGATTACATTCCTGAACAATTTATGCGAGCGGTTCTTCCACTCAATTTGCTTGAAGTATTAAGAGATCTTGATAATAATGTGGCTCGAAAAGGATCTTGTCAAAAAGATTCTTCTATTGATTTACAACGAGCAAAAGACTTTTTAAGAGCCTACAAAGAGGCTCTTGATGAAGCAGCTCTGCTTGTAGCAACGGAGGTTTTCAAAAAGATGAGTGTTGACGAGCAACCCAAAGAACTTACAGCAGAAATTTTTATGGACATTGTTTTTTCAAAAGCTGATGAGGTTTTGAAAAGAAATAACACAAAGCTTATGAGTCTGAGCGCTGAATTGTTGCCAAGAACTCAAAATTGCATACATATGGCTCTATTAAGATCTCGAGAAGATTATTATGTTCAAGACCTCGTATTTCAATCGGCGCTCGCGTCTAAGCAACCATTAGAGATGTGCAAAATTGTTTTGTACTCCGATTACCTTCTTTTGCTTAGTAATATTGCTTATGAGTATTCACTTGAATCTCATGATGTTTCTGAGGATATTAAGCATTGCTTTGTAACAGCGTCATCTTTTACTGCTTCTGCCTAGGCTAGAAGCAGCTATTAGTTACCAGGTCACATGAGATTGTTTTATCATCTCATCTGCAAAATTGGCATTGAGCAGAGCCGGCGCATTATGCTTTCGCAAAAGAGCCTTAAAAAGCGCTCCATGGCTGTGTGAAGTTTGGATTGCATAGAGGCCGAACGGGTTTCTCGCAATCCTTGATTAAATTATTCGAGCTCAAAGCGTCGATTGGCTGGCTTAATCATTTTCGATCAATCCGTACTTTGTTGGGCAACCCGCTAATCATTGTTCTGAGCACTAAGCCAATTTGCTTGTTCTTATAGTCTATGGCAGTTGTTTTTTTAAATTATTTAAGCCATCTCGTAAGGCCGAAAGTTTTTTATTGAGACTTTCAAGCTGCGTTTTAAGATGAATGAGTTTGTATTTTAATGAATTTTTGGCAACAGCTTGTTTAAGAATTTCTTTTATTTCACCTTCAGCCATATCAAGGGGGGTTTTACCTGCATTGTTTGTTGCATAAATATCGATGTCTTTTGCCTTAAGCAGTTCCTGAACGATAAACTTATCTCGAATACCATTATCAGGGTCTACTACTACGTGAAGAGGCGTATCCCCCAAGTTATTTTTTGCGTTAATATTGATATTTTTCGTTGCTACAAGTGTTTTTATTGTTTCTGCGAAATCACCTTCTTCGCCGTTCCATCCACTAAAAAATATTACATCATGAAGAACGGTATTTCCCTCTTCGTCTGCTGCATTAACATCAACTTTGCCTGTTTTCAGAAGAGCATCTATAACATTTATGGCCTTATTACAAGCTGCCCATCGCAGTAAAGTTCTATTATCGTCAGGAAGAACTGGATTGACATCATTGATTTTACCTGATTTCAAGAGCGCTATTATCATATCAGATCGAGTTTCTAGTTCTATAGATTTATTATGAAAAAAATAATTATAGGCTACTGCAATCAGTGGAGATACTTGTTTTTCAGTATTAACGGTATCGAAAACTTTGATCGGTGCATTAACATCAATTTTTTCTGATTTCAAAAGTTCTTTGAGGATTTCTACACGGTTTTGATCAAGATTGCCGTGCAGAGAAATATCTGTTAGTACCAGTGCAAGCGGGGTTTTCTTGTCGTCAAACACTTTATTGATATCATCAGGATTCTCTTTCATCGCTTTTTCTACGATTTTTACATCTCCATTTAGTATTGCGTAATCAAGATCGACAGCCTGAATACTCCACGAGCACGTTATCATTATTAAAGTGAAAAATAAAATATTCATTGTTCTCCTGTTATTTTGAATCGGTAGAAGCAACTCAGCAAAAAAAGTGCAACTAATAAAAAGTTTAAAATTTTTACGTTTCCCTCTTACTTTTTTTTCATCTGAATTGAGTAGGATTGTTATCAGGCATAAGTTATCGTTCAGGTTATATCTGTTTAATCTATTAGCGCAATGTTTTTGAAAATGTTGCTTAAGAGGGCAAGTGGAGGTTGACTTTGAGTTATTTTGCCAAGCTGAATATGTTTTTAAATTACATAAAGACAGCTTTTTTAAGCCAATTTTGCGTTACAATCTCTTTTTTGGTATGATTGTTCTTGATATAGATACTAAATCTGGAGCTGCTTTTTATGATTATTTTTCTTGAAATTGTTATCGACCCAAAAATCATTATCACCCATTAGCGACTCATATCAGCTATTTTTTGCTTGAATGAGGGGGCTATCCTCTGTTTTTTCAAAAAAATTTATAAAAAAGTTATTTTTCTCTAGGAAAATTTTTTACACGAGGTTCGTCTTTTTAGATGACAGCCTAAAAAAATTTAAAATTTAAGGATTTAAGTATGATTTTTGGTAATAATGTAACACTTCATTACGGTGATCGAGATTTATTTGATCATATCTCATTTTCGTGGGATCAAAACGATAAAATTGGTTTGATTGGTCGCAATGGAGCCGGCAAGTCAACGCTTTTAAAAGCAATCGCCGGTCTGATACAGCTTGATGAAGGGACTATCAGCATCGAGCGCGGTAAGCGCTTTGCATACCTACCACAAGAGGTGGTTCTTGCATCACAAAAAACAGTTCTTGATGAAGCCTACACCGCATTTGCAGAGCTTGTTTCTTTGCGTGATGAGGTAATCTTGCTTGAGGCTCGCATCGATGCCGGTCTTTCAGAGCATGAAGCGCATGACGTTCTTGAACGTTATGCTTATATCCAAGAGCAATTACAAAATTATGATCCAGATAATTTGATGGTTGAAGTAAAAAAAGTACTCACTGGTTTGGGATTTACTCCTGAAAAAATGCAGGATTCTGTTGACTCACTGAGCGTTGGTTGGAAAATGCGTTTGGTTTTGGCCAAGCTTTTACTTTCCAAAGCAGATTTTTACCTCTTTGACGAACCAACTAACCACTTGGATATTATTGCTAAAGACTGGTTTGTCAGCTTTTTAAAAGAATCAAAGTCGGGCTTTGTGTTGGTTTCTCACGATCGGTACTTTCTTGATAACGTTTGTGATTACATGTATGAACTTGATCGCGGTCAAGGCAAAACATATTACGGAAACTATGCCGCATATGAAACGCAGAAGGCTGAAGCTAAAGAGCAGATAGAAAAAGCGTATGCACAGCAGCAGCGTGAAATTAAGCAAAAAAAAGAGACGATAGAACGATTTAAAGCTAAAGCATCCAAGGCGGGCATGGCTCAGTCGATGATGAAGCAGCTTGATAAAATTGAGCTGATTGAACCTGTTGCAAAACCTCCTTCTGTTATGCTCAACTTTTCTCACGTACAGCGTGCGGGCAAAATAGTGCTTACGGTTAAAGATCTTTCTAAGGTTTTTAATGGACATACTATTTTCAAAAATGCTTCATTTGAGATTCCTCGTGATGAAAAAGTTGCACTTGTTGCGGCAAATGGTGTTGGTAAGTCGACGCTCTTTAATCTGATTTGTGGTCGATATCCCCTTGAAACAGGTTCCGTAACATTGGGCCATAACGTTACACCCGCATTATTTGAGCAGGACCAAGATAAGGTACTTAAGCACAACAAAACGGTTTTAGAAGAGGCCGAAGATGCTGCTACTACTCCAACAGCCCGTCAACGGGTACGTGGTTTCTTGGGAGCATTCTTGTTTCCAGGTGACGACGTAAAGAAAAAGATCGGGATGCTCAGTGGTGGTGAAAAAAATCGAGTAGCAATGGTTAAGGTTCTTCTTGCTGATGCTAATCTCTTGATCCTTGACGAACCAACTAACCACTTAGACCTTGATTCAAAAGATATTTTGCTCAAGGCGCTTAAGCAGTTTTCCGGAACAATCTTATTTGTTTCTCACGATCGCTCATTTTTAAATGATCTTGCTACGGTTATTATTGAGTTGACTCCAACGGGTACTCACACCTATCAGGGGAACTACGATGAGTATCTCTATCGTAAGCAAATGATAGCGGGGGCTCAAGACGCGTCTTCCGCTACTCCTGGAAAAGCTTCTCAGCAGGAGCAGAAAAAAGTTGTTCAGCAAGCAGCCCCGATAAATAACAGTAAAGAAGCGTATGAACTTCGAAAAAAAATCAGTAACGTTACTAAAAAAATAGAACGTCAGGATGCTGAATTTGCAGATCTTGCAAGCAAGCTTGGATTTTATGAATATGGGTCAGAGCAGTACAATAAGTTGCTTGACCAACAGCGTAAAGTACAAGAAGAAAAAGCTAAAGCAGAGCGAACTTGGGAAGAGTTGCAAGCTCAGCTTGATCGGTTATAACATTTATAGTCGTTGAGAATCATTTTCATACCATCTTTTAATTTTATAATTAACAATAAAATGAAAAAGCGCCCGCCTAAAAACGGGCGCTTTTTCATTTTATTGCATACAGATGGGGAAGTCTTTATAGTTTTTCCCTAATAGGCTTATAGCATGGTTAATATGAAAGAGAGGGGTTAATGAAGCGGCTTGTGTTAATTGTTTTGTGCAATATTTTGATTATCAATGTATTGTTGTCTCACTTAAAAAATACAAGCGTTATCTCTGCTATGAATTTGAATGAAGCTTTACTAGAAAATGAATTGCAAACTCCAGAAGCTCAAGAAATTAACTTCCTTATCAATGTAAAAACACTCTGCACATTGACCTGTTTTATGGCTCTTCGGTATTCACTCGAGGGTTGTTATCTACGATTTGACCCTTATCTAAATAATCGTCAGCATCCTTGCCTGTATAGCTTACTTCAAGCGATAGATATACTTGACCTGAAATTATACAAAAAATCATATGACCAACCCTGCTATAGTGTTGTTTTGTATGAAGCGTATCTTGTCCTGAATTATATTGCTCACCAGCAACCTCTGATGATTACTCATCTGGACCAAGTTTACGAGGCGATTATTTCAGATATTGGGCATCTGTATGAAAATAAAAATGATGCAGAGCTGGTTATCATTTCTTATGAACGATTGATTTTACTGTTTCAAGCAATTAAAGCATATTTGTTTGCATGCTTGCCTATGATGGTAACTTCTCGTACTTCTCTTGAGCAAGAAAGCCTGTGTGTAAACATCATAGCCTGTGAGTTGGCAGCAGAGCGATTTACAGGGTTTGAGCACGAACATTTTCGGCGTGTTTATAATTTTATTAAAAGTTATTCTCATATTGATTCAGTACAAGAGGTTTTTGAAAATAGCTTTTTGGTTTATAAGCACTATTATATTGAGGCAATGCGAGTTCATGCATGGGATTGTTATCGGTCAAGTTAAAGAGTACTTTTTTATATTTTATTCCTTTAAGCTTTGAGCTCAAGTAATCTAAAACTTTGTAAAAAAAAATATGTTAATAAATAGGAAAATTATGAAAAAATTATTTTGCATATTTATATTGCTTTTGGGTATTGAAGCATCGGAATCAACGTTTGCAATGTTTGATGACTTCCAATTGATTGATTCATTGGGACGAATAAGCCCCGAAGATGATGACTTTAAGTCTTGCGAAGAAGATCATGTAAATGTCGGAGAAGTGGATGTTTGCCCTTATGAAGATCTCTTATTGCATATAAAAACATTAGAAACGCTTACATTTTTTATAGCCTTACAATGTGATCTTAATAGTGCTGAAATAAAAAAACAGGACAACTTTATTGATGTTTTTGGGCAGCCATTTTTGTACGATGTACTTGAAGGTATTGACATGCTTGACGGTGATTTGTATGAATTGTCAGATAGGCCACTGTTAAGCCCTTTTATCTTTATTGGGAAAATGTACATTATTTTAAAACGAATCATTGAATTGTGTGGTATTAAAATTGATCAAATTAGTGATATAATAAATCTAACAGATCTACTGAGTCATCAATCCGATATTCCAAATGCAAGCATAGCAACAGGAGAAACTTGGATCTTCTTTAACGAAGTAAAGAGCATCTTATTGGCTTGTTTAGAGCATGCACATAATTACCCAAATTCTTTTGCTCAAGAAGCTGGAACGTTACGTAGAGAGTCTATTTGTTTTAACACAATTATTCCTCTGGAGATTGAGCGTTCAAACTTTGAATATTTTGAACAAGAAGAATTTAAAAACATGTTTGATTTTATCAAGCAAGCGGCTGGAAAATTAAACAGCGATGCATTATTTCAGGCATCGCTGGTGAGATATACAAATAATTATCGACAGGCAAGAAGAATTTTTTACGAACAAAATAAGCAATTGCAGCCAGGAATAGATGCAATGTTGCAACGGTGTGCTGTTATTTCTACAGAAATAGCAAACCTAAAACAAGAGGCTTTAGACGTTGAATCTGACGTTGAGTAAGTCGCCATCTTGTACGATATATTCTTTGCCTTCGGTACGAATTTTACCAAGTTGCTTAAGTTGTGCTTCACTACCCGCCGCAATAATATCACTGCAGTTATACACTTCTGCGCAAATAAATCCACGTTCAAGGTCTGAGTGAATTTCACCAGCAGCTTGAGGAACTTTTGTGTTACGGGCAATACTCCATGCATGTGCTTCTTTTGGTCCGCAGGTAAAGAAAGTGATAAGGCCAAGATTCGAATAGGCTTTTGCAATAATATTATTCAAACCTTTTTCTGTGATACCAAGTGAGCTCAGCATATCCGCAGTGTCGGCTTCGCTCATTTGAGCAAGTTCAGCTTCAATTTTTGCAGACACTGGAATAACTTTTTCAGCACCAAAGTGTTTAAGAAGAGCTTGGTAGTGAGGGTTTGATTCATATTGTTTGCCGACGTAATCGTCTTCTGAAACATTAGCAATAATTAAGAAATTTTTGCCAGAAAGCAGTGGGATGCCTTGAATGCCATCTTTTTTCGCCTGTTGTACAAGAGCAATTACCCCATTCAAATCACCTTGATCAAGCGATTTGTGTGCATCTTGTAGAAACTTGAGCTCTTGTTCCATCTCTTTGATTTGTTGTGCTGGACCATGTTTATGCTTTTTCATAAGTGCTTCAACGCGTTCTATGCGTTTAGCAACAGATTCCATGTCTTTGAGCATGAGTTCAGCATTGATAACATCAAAGTCACTAATCGGATCTACTTTGTTGTGAACATGGAGAATATCGTCATCTTCAAAGCAGCGTAAAACGTGTAGTACAAGATCCACATCCATGATATGACCTAAAAATTGGTTGCCCAGGCCTTCACCATCTGCGGCGCCCTTAACTAAGCCTGCAATGTCAACAAATGAGACGGCGGTTGGAAGGATTTTTGCAGAGCCAAATATTTTTGCAAGTTGAGTGAGTCGATCGTCTGGAACGTTGGTTATGGCAATATGTGGGTCAATAGTGCAGAACGGGTAATTTTCTGCTGGAATGCTTGACTTGGTTAATGCATTGAATAGTGTTGATTTTCCAACATTTGGGAGCCCTACAAGCCCTGCGCGAATTGCCATAAAACCCTCTTTGTAAAATATGCTTTTTTTAAACGTAATGAGATTTTTAGAATAGCATATTTACCAGCTTTTGACAGGGGGGAATTCAGGATATCTTGATTAAGAAATAAGAGTGTGCAAGCATTAAATGCTACGAAACTATGTCTATGTTTATGAAGATAGGAGAAAGAGTCTATGAAGAGAAGTATTGTTTTGCAGGGTGTTTTATTTTGTGTCCTTGCAGGTTTTTTGCAATATTCAAAGCTTGATTCAACGAGTTTGAATGGTACGTCTGGTATCGTATATCAAAATCAACATTATGTTTTTCGTGATGGGGATATAGCTCAGGGATTTGTACGGTTAAATGGTGGATTTACCATTCTTCCCGGTGCTCAAGTAACGATGGATCTACTTACTTCTGTTTCCAGAGGTATTAACTTACGTGAGACTGGTGAATTGCAACTCGTGAACGATCTTATGCTTAATGAAAGCGTTACCTTTTCTGCTGGAGGGTATCTCAACGGTCGGGGGCATGCGCTCGATTTTAGAGGAACTTTTACCATGCCTCATGCTCAGGTTTTGCACATCGTAAGCGATACCATTATTGATGGTCAAGGCGGAACGCTTCTATTTTCGCCCAATTCGCATCTTTTTGTTGAACAAAATGCAACGCTTACCTTGCGTAATATGGCAATTAATGCCACGCGCAATAACCCCCTGGTTCCAGTTTTGAGATGCGGTGGAAATTCGGCACGCATAGC
>JAFEAY010000008.1 GCA_018266175.1 Candidatus Dependentiae bacterium | reverse complement strand
TTCAAGCGGTTGTCTCCATGTCGGATTTTAAGGCCTTATTGTAAACCTTCCACCATACCAAATACTTTCCGTCATAAAAAGTTCTACGTCATAAAAACTTTAGTGTCTTAAGAACTGCTTGAGATAATAATTTATTTCGTTTCAATAAAAGTCCAATTCTGCCAAAAAGAGAGCTAAGGTTTTTCAGATTACTACTGAAATAGAAAAGAGGTTCAAGCCATAGCGTATAACGGTTTCGGGCTTTGCGTTCGGGCGGGTTTAGGAGCACAAAGTTTCAATTTATTACTAAAGTTCGTTTGAAAAGCTGCCGTTGAATTTTGTACTTCTGCCCGCCTGACGCAAAACCCGTGTTATGGGCTGCCTTTCTTGTCATTTCTCGTCTATTTTAATTAATTCGTCAAAGTTAAATTTATAAATGTCGGTGTCTGAATAAATGTAAACTGAGTTTTTGTCGTAAGTGAAATCAAAAATTCTGGGCAAACAATTTTCACTTATTTGATTGCCGTCTTTGAATATAAGAACGCTATTTAGTTGATTGTTAGTTTGTCGAATGTTTTTATACCACTCTTGTAAAACAATTTTGTAACCCTTGTAATTGTCGGCAACCGTGAATTGTGAGGTCTTAGTGCTAAAAAAAAGTCCACCTTCTTTTGTCTCTCCAACTACCCATAAATATTTATTTTCAGCCGTCTTTGGGACGAAATCAAAAACCGTGTCGTATACAAGTCCGGTAAATTTGTCTATTACGAAATGTCCACTGTCCTTAACGTATTGAATGTTTCCAATGCCGTCTGGATTGTCTTTGTAGTATATTTCACTTGCAATTAAACGATCATTGTCCATATTGATAATGTCGAAGCCTTTGTTAGAAACTTTCCATTCGTATTTTAAAGTCAATTCACATTCCTTGCATTCGGAGCAACACGAAGTCAATAAAATTGTCGTTGCGAAAATTGTCAATATGCTGATAATGTTCTTCAAGTCAAGTCGTCTATTACAGTTTTGTTGTCGTCAGTTAAGGTTGCCCATAACGTTGAAGCATTGCTGTCAGGTGTGGAATTGGCAGCAATGCAGGTGAGTAAAGATAAGCAGATGCCCTGTTATTCGTCCAGCCGCATAGCATTACTTCAGCCACACTTGCAGCAATGCACTGTTGGCGGTTCGTGCTTTTGTGTCAGAGGTTGACAGATAATCTTAGGTGTCCGCCGAAACCTTCTCTCACTATGCGCTGCAGGGTGGAAAGACGAATGTCACTTGCGTCGTTCTCTATGCGGGAAATATAATTTTTTGTCGTGCCGCATTTTTCAGCAAGCTGCGCTTGGGTCATGTTTCGTTCTTTGCGAAGTTCCTGCAACACCACGCCAAGTTTGAAGGTTTCATAACCTTCCTCAAACTTGTCACGCCTCTTTGTCCCACGTTTACCGTACTCCTTGTCTATGAACTCGTCAAGGTCAACGAGCTTGTTTTTTCTTGTCGTCATAATACTGCTTTTTAAGTTTTTTCGCTCTTTCGAGTTCGTCTGTCGGCGTCTTCTGAGTTTTCTTCTGAAAACCGTTCAGAAGTATCACCAATTGCCCATCATCGAAGAAGCAGAAAATTCTAAAGATGTTACTTCCTGAACCCACTCTGATTTCATAAAGTCCTTCAGTGCCTTCCAAGTGCTTGAGGTACTGTTCAGGAACTCTCTGAATGTCACGAATGAGGCGGATGGTCCAAAGGATACGCTCCTTTACTTTTTGGGTTTGTTTGTTGTAAAACTCCCAAAAGTCGTCACCATAAACCTTCAAACTGCGTACTTGTCCTTTGAAATCGTCCACAAAGCAAAGTTACCTAATTAGGTAATGTCTGCCAAATATCTGAAAGGAGGAATGTGCCTATGAGGGTTTTGAGCATGACCGCCAACGTTAAAGCATTGGCGATGTGGCGGTATTCATGTTCCGTCTGCCCGGTGCCGCTGCTGATTAAAGATACTAAAGCTCATTGTTTATTCTGTTGCTCGGCGTTATTCGGCTGCCGAAACTGAACCTGATTAGCGAACAGAAAGCTGAGAATATGTTCGTAACCCCGCCATATTGCCAATGCAATGTTACCGGCTGTATTTTTCTGGATTATTCATCATGTCAACCAAATCGCTTTTGCTTTTACCGATCAGAGATTGGATATACTTTTTCTCAACATTGTCAAAATTTGGGTCGTCCGGCTGGTTGTCGTAAAGAGCTTTAAGAATTTTGTTTGCTTTTGCTGGGTCACCCAACATTATTAAAGCAATTGCCTGATTTGTGGTTAGCATAACATAGTCTCTATTCGCTTTAGTCATTGTGTCAAGCACCAAATTACAAATTGTTAAACCTTTTGTGAAATACGTCTCAGCGTTTGTCGTGTCGCCAAGTTGTGTATAGAGCATGCCGCTTCTTAGATATAGGTCATGTGCGTTTGGTCGTAGCTGAATAAGTTTATTATTTGTCAATAAGGCTTTGTCATACTGTTTTAGCTGATAGTAAAACATTAATTTGTTTGAATAGCCAAGGAAATAGCTGCTGTCTATTTCAGTCGCTTTGTCAAGAAGAGAAATTGCTTTGTTTGAACTGTCGGGATTGTCAATATAAGGAACCAATGTCATTGCTTGTTTGTTGAGTTGAACAGCCGCAGGGTCAACTTTGTGCTTCGCAGGTTTTTGTCCGCAAGCATAAAGTGTGATTAATAAAAATATCGCTATGAATTTTAGGGTCGTCATAATATAGCCGGTAACGTCTTCGTATTAGCGAAGGTGGGGATTTGAAATTCGTCTGTTTCATAATAGCACTGCCGCTAATTAGAATTACAATGCCCAATTTACCACTTCTGCCCCACTTT
>JAFEAY010000007.1 GCA_018266175.1 Candidatus Dependentiae bacterium | reverse complement strand
TATCTCAACTGGTTTAAATCACCGTTCAAAATCGTATTCGAATTGTTTTTTGCAAGATACAACAACGCCTGACTATTATTTGTTGTCAATCTCAAAAGCGTATTTGAGTTGTTCGTTGCAAGAGTTAGTAACGCGTTGCTGTTCACTCGGCAACAAGCTTCATTTGATAAAATCGCATTACTATTATTCGCAAACAACTTCAGCAGCGCATTTGAATTATTTGTCGTCAAACTCACAAACGCGTTGCTGTTCACTCGAATGTTTGTGTTTGCCGTCTGAATATTGTTATTCAAGTTCAGAATGGCATTCGAGCTATTTTTATTCAAGGCCAACAATGCATTACTACTTACTCTTATTTGATTATCCAAATTCAAGATTGCTTGGCTATTATTTCTCGTTAATCTGAGTAACGTATGAGAACTATTCTTATTCAGCGCCAAAGACGCATTGCTATTCACTCGAATCAAGCTATTCAAATTTATTATCGAGTTTGAACTGTTCTTGCAACAAGAAAGTAACGCCTGACTATTATTCGTTGTTAATCTCAAGAGCGCGTTACTGTTGGTTCTTACTTTCGTCGATAAACCTGAATCTAAATGACCAATCGTTCCATTGTTCACCGATGCAACATTCTTTCCACCGGGATTATTGGCAGCACCAATAAGTGGCTGAATATTGTTCGTATCATTAAAAGTAAGTGTATCGTAATACAAAGTGATTTGATCAACTGAAAGTGTTGCCTGCTCAGAAAACGTAAGAATCTTGTTACCCGTAATAATGCGAGAACAAGACTCAGCGTAGATTCCACCCACGGTAAATGTCAGATTAGAAACAACTTCAAGCTCAGCCGATGTGATATGCAGAGACGAATTTTTATCTTCAAAAATAATTTGCCCAATCCCAAGACCCCTAATCTTTATATCACTCACATGCAGTGTTGTTCCACTTTTAATAAGAATCGTTCCACCAACACTAAGATCAAGGACATTGCCGTTGCCATTTAAACGAGCTGTCACCCCGGTAAAAGTCCAAATGCCGGACAACTGAATTCTACTATTTAAAACCACATCATTTGCATCGCTCCACAATATTGTATGAGTCAAATGCAAATCTTTGCCCCCAAAAGCAAATCGCCTTCGATCAAGCGCCATGGTCCCAGAACCTGTGATTGTACGATCATCTCCCATAAAAAGATGATCGCTCAGCGTTACTTTACCTTGGTTTAATACAATATTAGAGTTAAGCGCAGCCTGCACACCAATAGTAAGGTTGCTGAGCTGGTGCGTTAAATTAATAGAATCACGGTTGAGAAAAAGTGGCTGACCTTGAAGAACATTTCCACCTCTAATAACAGTAATCTGAGGAGTAAAGCTTCCACAATTCACCACCAACTTTCGATTAACATCAAGCGTTATTGGATTTAACGAGCCGTTGTACACGCCATTAAAAAAAGCTGGTGTTGTATTGTTGGTAAAGATTCCATCTGCAAAAGTAATTGGCTGCCCGGTGATCGTTCCACTTTGTTGAAGTGTACCATCCCAATCAGTCAGGGGAGTTCCTACAATAAGTTTTGCTGATCGAATACTCATGGTAGAAGTTTGATGGGAGAATTGAAAGCCTGCGAATAACGTTCCATGAACCATAAGTAGTGCTAATACCCACAGAAACCCAACACTCCTCATTACTTTCCCCTTTTCATATTTCGTTTTTTAATTTTTATTCAAGAAAACGAAATATAATAGATGCCTATTTTTTAATAGCTTTAGGCTACGATTTTATAAAAATATTAGTCAACATTTTTAAATAACCGCCTCCCAATGAGGTCTTTGCACAATAAAATGCACATTCAAATCTTAACATCGCTGAAAGTGATTACTTTCTTGAAAAGCATTCTCACTGATATTTGATAATCCCAAATAATTCTAGCTGAGCTCCGGCCCTCACGACAAGGTCAAGATTTTCATTCAAGCGAAGCGCCTCTGCGTCATACTGAGCAGTACTACTGAAGGTCACCAAATCATCAACAATCACCGTGCCGCCGGATAAATGCAACCCGGTTCTGGTTGAGTACAGCGTACAACCCTGAAGATAAAAGCGCGCTGTTGTATCGGGCATATACAAAAGATCGTTTCGAGCACGCAAAGGTGCATAACTAAAAGTTACCCCTTGAGTGAGGAAGAGTGTTTTTCCGGATGCAATGGTACTTGTGAGTTTTGAAGAATAAACAAATGTATTGGTTCCGGTAATAATCGTATCCTCTTCAAATAAAATACTTCCACGCGAAAAAGTATAATCTGAATCAAGAGAAAGCATGGTATTTCTAAAAATAATTGAACTGTTATCAACCATACAACGCAAGTTATTACTTTTGAGTCCATGAATTTCAACATCCTCAAGAACAAGCTGACTATTTGGTCGAACAATCAATGATGCCCCATTGGTCCCAATAGTAATACGTTTTCCTCGACCATTAATTTTACAATTACCAACAAAATGTACATTGGTTGCAAAGAAAGTATCCGCATTAAAAACAATAGCTGCTGTATCAAAAATCAGTGGTTGCCGCCCTGTCGTCGTTGCTGAGACAACAATCACATTTTTAGCACTGTCGCCATAGCAAAGATAATTTGAATCATCAGACCAACGAACCGCATTAACGGCTACCGATGAAGAAATCGTATTAACCAACGTTAATGTTTGGTTGGTCTTATTGAAATAATAAATACCGACGCTTGAACTCAAACCAGCACTTACTGCAGTTGCCAAATAATCTCCCGTTGCATTCCAACTGACACAGGTAATACTACTGGTTTGTCCAACATATGCGCTGGTTAAAGGAACTAATTTTTCAGACGGTGAAAGCACGTGCTCGTAAATCCTGAGCGTTTGAGACCCACTTGCAAGCCCAACAGCAATATAAGTTCCTGTTGGACTCCAATCAACCGATTGGACCGCGACGTTTGTATCAACACTTGTGGTAATCGTCAGTGCAGACGCTGCAAACGAACAAACTAAAAATTCTGTCACACCAGTGGTCGTATTGCTTGCAGTTCCAACTGCAATTCTATTACCTCCTGGCGCAAAGCTCAGTGCATCGGTCTGTATTTGCCTGCTGGGAGAAAGGTCAAGTGACGTTGCCGATGTTAATGCACCAGTTGTCTGGTTAAAGCTATAAACATACAACTCAAAAACACCCGACCCAAGTGTGCCGATAACAAGGTAATTTCCTGATTTATGCCACGCAAGCGCATAAACCCCACTTGATCCAAAATCTAAACTTGCTGTAAGATTCAAGGAGCCATTACTCGGATTAAGCTTATAAATACTTACTTCATTACCGGTTCCAGCCTTCATTCCAGCAGCAACAAAATATTCTGACGGATGCCAAGCTACCGCATAGGTGTCTTTGTTACTCTGCTCCACCGACTGCGTAGTCGTTAACGTTGCACCATCAAAGTAATAAATTTTCATCTCTTGCCCTCTTGAAGTGCCACCAGAAGCTGCAGCAACATACGCATTATCATACGACCAATCAACCGATTGAATAGCGGCGAACATCGCCACACTTGAAAGCGTATTGATATAAAGTGATGCTCCACTTACTGAGCTGGGCAACACTTGATCGGTAACTTGCTTGCTGAATTCAATCGATTGATTATTTCCATAGATACGACCACAAGAACGGATTGTAGATGTGTTACTCAAAATCAAATCTTCACGCAACCAAAGCTGCCCACCATTCAAATCAATATTACCTGATACCGGCATGAAGCTATCAAATGTGCAGGTCGTTACATTACTCTGTAATGAAAAGCCATTTTCAAAAAAAGCATATCCAAGCATAGTATTGGTGGTATCAACTGCCGGAAAAACCGTATAGGCCTGACTTGAAACTGCCGATTTTGACCCCACAGAAAGTGCACACAGATTTGTATTGATGCATAACGCAAGCAGTATAAAAAACAAAATCATAAAACACTTTCTCCCCATAAAAAGCTACAAATACCGAACTCTTCCAATAAGTTCAAGCATAGCGGCCCCTCGTATCACAATATTAAGATCTGAACTCAACTGCATACTTTCTGCATCATATTTGGCATCACTACTGATTGTTACTTTATTATCAATAATCAGCGTCCCATTTGAAAGCGTTAACCCTGTTCGCGTAGAATACAAAGTACAACCATCAAGCAACAACCTGGATGTTTCATCGGTCATGTTAATGAGTGTTCGGTTTGCACGAAGCGGTGCATAACTAAAAGTCATATTGTTATTAAAGAAAAGTCTGGAGAGCGTTGCAATTGTACTGGTGAGCTTCGTGGTATAATTAAATTTATTTGTTCCTGAAATCGTTACATCTTCTTTAAACAAAATTGATCCGCGTGAAAATGTATAATCATTTGTCAGGTACAAACTACAATTTGATAAAGTTACTGTTCCGGAATCATCTAAACACCGCATGCTTGATGGAAAAACATTTTGAAAATGAACATCTTCAAATAATACAGTTGCCCCAGGACGCACCACAAACCCACTATTACTTTGAAAAATTATTCGCTTGCCTCGGCCATTAATTTTGCATGATCCTATAAAATGGATTGGCGCTTTTAAGATTACATCTGAGTTACAAACAATTGAACCATTTTTGAACACAAGAGGAGTTGCGTCAGACGCCATATTTTGAACATAAACCATATGAGGACCAGAACTCACCGGTTGATGCCCTCGCGCAATGTATGAGTTGTTACGCGACCACCGTATTGAATAAATATCATCGTTCGTCTCGGAACTAGAAATAAGCGATAATGTTTTATTCTGCTTATTAAAATAATACAGAGCAAATTCAGGTCTACCAGCAGATTTTGGAGTTGTTCCAACCGCAAGATAGGTACCGGTCTTATCCCAACTCACGGTATTAACGGCATAGGACTCGTTCACGCGCGCAGTGGTCACTTCGCGAATTTTTCCTGAAGTCGAAGCATCATATACTCGAACATTAGTTGAACCACTTGCTAAACCGGCTGCAATATATGACCCAGTAGGATTCCAATCAACTGCAAAAACATGTGTTCCAATATCAAGGCTTGTTGAAAGTGTAAGCGAGCCATTAAAGTTATAGACAAGGAGCTCACTCATATTAACTGTTGTATCTTTTTCAACCCCCACCACAATTTGATTTCCGCCAGGACTAAAGCTCAACGCATTACGGCAAACACTTTTGGTTGGAAGCGTTGCAGGAGTTCCGACTGAACCAAGTGCGCCTGCCATGCTCACGGGATAACTCTGAAGCCTTGTTGTGGTATCAGTTGTCCCAACTACTAAATAAAGACCCGATGGATGCCACGCAACCGCTCGACCATCACCAGAGCTTGCTGCTCCACTCAATGTTGCAAGTGTACCATTATGCGTTTTATGTTCATAAATTATAAATTCATTACCAGATCCAGCTGGCAATGCTGTTGCAAGATAACGCTTAGTTGGGTGCCAACGCACACATGCAACTTCTCGTCCAATTTCTGCATCTACTGTGGCAGTCAAGGTTGTTCCATTAAAATAGAGTACGCGTAACTCTCGAGCAGAAACAGAACGCATACCAACCGCTACATAATCATTATTCATAGCCCAATCTAACGATAATGCATCGGGCACAGCTGCATGAGTTCCCAAATGATACGAAGCGGTAACGTTTAACGTAAAACCATTAAATTCTGGGAGGTTAAAATCGGGTAAATTTTTTGGTAATTCCAATGCAAAGCTATTTGCTTCAATGCGTCCCGTCGTTAAAAACAGAGGAACTCCACTTAAAACTAAATCGCGCTTGAGCGTCAAACGTCCTTTGTTCAGATGAACCGTACCTGAAATAGGCATATATCCTTCGTAGGTACATGAAGTCGTTGCACCTTCAAGCATAAATCCATCTTCAAAACGAGTGTATCCAAGAATTGTGTTGTTAGAATCAACACTGGGAAAAATAGTAAATGTCTGGGCTGATGCTGAATTTTTTGAACCAACGATAACAGCTTGAACTGAATCTATAAAAAAAACAGAACACAATAAAAAGATCACAGCTCTGTAGGTAAACCAAGTTGCAAACTCATGAGTCTCTCTTCTTTGCACAAAAACTTTATCCGACGATGTCATCCCGGACTTGATCCGGGATCCATGAAAGACTTTGTTAAATGCCTGGATTCCGGCTCGGAGGCCGGAATGACATACTGTTATCCAATTTTTAATAAACAAACCATATCTCCAAAGCCTACAAAAAAATCTGCTATTCATATTTAACACTTCCAAATAGTTGAAGCGATGCACCAGCTTTGATGACAATATTTAAATTTGAGTCCAGTCGTAAACTTTCTGCTGGATACTTTGCTTCACTACTCATGGTTACAGAATCATCAACAAGCACTGTACCATTTTTGAGTGACAATCCAGTTCTGGTTGAATGCAAGGTACAACCATACAAATACAATGTTGCATTAATATCCGGCATATAAAGCAAACCTTGGTTGGGAATTGTTGGTGCATAACTAAACGTAACATCCATATCAAACATAAGTTGTGCATTGCTGGCAATAGTACTTGTTTGTCGTGATGTATAATTAAATTTATTGGTTCCGGTAATCACAACATCTTCCTGAAAAAGCATTGCTCCTTGAGAGAAAGTGTAGTCATTTGTTAAGTTGATAATGCAATTACGCAGCGTTATGGAGCCATTGCTCATCAAATTGCTCAAATTCGATCCTTTAACTTCTTTGAGCTCAAGATCTTCAAGCATCAAATTACTATTTGGTCGAACAAGAAATGAACCATTATTTTTAAAATATATTCGCTTACCTCGTCCATTAACTTTGCAATTTCCTGAAAATTGAACTGGCGCGGTAACATTAATATCGCTATTGCAAATAAGCGATGTGCTATCAAAAACAAGAGGACAAACAGCCGTAACTCCCGACCCAAGACCGGTATAAGTAGTTTTTTCAACAGTATATTCCCAGAGTGCTGATGCATCATAGTTGGCTCTTGCAAAGTAATTATTATTTCGCGACCAACGAGCTGCATAGATCAAATCGTACGTATACTCATTATAGATCGGGGTTAATACCTTTGCTGCTTTATCAAATTTGTAGATAAGCGTTTTAAGCTTTGGCGCAGAAGCTCCGGCATTATACATACCAACAAGCAAAAATGTTCCGGTCTTATCCCACTGTACTGAATAAATAGCATCACTTGTATTTTGACGTGCCGATTGAACCTCAAGCACAACACTTGCAGATGCGTCATAAATTCGTAAATTAGTTGTTCCACCAGTAAGCCCCGCAGCGATGTATGAACCGGTTGGAGACCAATCAACACCAAGCACGGTGTATCCAACTTCAGCACTCGTGGTTAATGTTAGGGCCCCATTAAAGTTATAAATCAAAAGCTCCGCTGCACCAGCCGTAGCATTGTTCACCGCTCCAGCAACAAGCTTATTTCCACCAGGAGCAAAGCTCAATACATTACGACTTATCGCTCGATCTGGCGATAGATTAGTGGCAACTCCAGTACTCAGCACACCGGTTGAGCTTGCAGGATAGGTGATAATTTCACCTGAGGTATAATCAGTTCCTGCAATTAAATAATTCCCTGAAGGATGCCAGGCAAAAGCATTCACGTTTCCGGCTACAGCAGCACCACTTATTGTTACAAGTGTTCCATTATGAACTTTGTGTTCATAAATTATAATTTCATCTCCAGTACCAGACGATCTGCTCAGCGCCAAGTACCGTTTTGTGGGATGCCATCGAACCGCATACGTATCACGCCCCTGATATGATTGAAGCGTTACCGTTAAAGTAGCGCCGTCAAAATAAGCAATTTTTAATTCATAGTCACCTGAATCAAGAGCTATTCCTGCAATGTAATTATCATTGATTGACCAATCAACCGAGCTACAGGCGTTACCCATAATTACTGAGTTGAGTTGATTCACATGAAAACATGAACCTGTAGGAAGATTAAAGTCTGAAGCAGAACGAGGAAGCTCAAAGCAATAATTATTTCCAAAAATTTTTCCACTGGTAATTTGGGAAAAAGTGTTGGTCAGAAAAAAGTCTTTATTGAGATATAATTTTGCATCATGCAAGTTAACGGATCCAGAAACGGGCATGTAGTTATTGTAAGTACATGATGTTGTTGCATCTTCCAACATAAAGCCTTGCTCAAATGTTGAAAACCCAAGCAACGTGTTATTGGTATCAATGGCCGGAAAGACCGTAAAAGCTTGGCTTGATGGTGATGTTTTAGAACCAACAATAAGCGCCCAAATTCTGCCCTGCATGGAGAAGATCAGCAGTGTGCATAAAATCATTTGTTGAATCTTACAAAACATATACGTTCACCCTCTTCTCCTTTCACGATCTTTTATTTTTTATACTAAACTTCTTAAACTCACTCAACGCTCTGTTTTTTAAAAAAACTTTAACTACATATGTCATCCCGGCCTCCGAGCCGGGATCCAGACCAGAACAATATTAACCCTCTGGATCCCCGATCAAGTCGGGGATGACAACCTGGAATCATATCTTTATGTTGTTTTGTAAATTTCAATCGGGCCGTTAATATAATTTGAACCCTCTTGCAAGAATGAAGCGGTATCTGCAAAGCGCAAGCGACCTTCTTCAAAACAGATTGGTTGATAAAGCTTAAGGATAGAATCAGCATCGATACGCAGCGTCGATAAAGAGTTATACATTTTCCATGCCTGAGCATCTATATTTTTGTAAATAAACCAACCCTGCTTTATAAGCCATTGTCCGCCACTCAAAATTTCGCACGAACAATCGTCCATTAATGACAAGTTCCCAAGCGTAATGCCACCTTCAAGGCGGCGTCCATTGTTTGGATCAGTTTTGTATTCAGCGATGGTATTGATTGTTCCATCAATTCGAATTTTACCTTTTTTCAAATGCCAGCCGGTTGAAGTTACATGCACGCAACAGCTATCAAGCAAAAGCACTGAACTTTTGTCTTCAAATCTCAGCATATCTGTTGCGGTGGTCACAAAATCTACACTCAAAGTCATGTGTGGATCGAGCTGTAATATTGAACCTGATTTAATCGTGCATGGGACCGATGGCTGAAAAACAAATGTTTGTGATCCGGTTAAGTCTAAAAATCCAAGAACGGTAAAGGCGCCTTTTTTAAAGGTATACTCATCATTTTGGACCATAACAACATCTTGAAAATTAATAGTACCGGCATCATCAAGACAGGTAATGTTGCCATCTGAGACATTTTGAATAATTAAGTTTTTAAGCAAAAGATTAGCACCACGCTCAACAATAATTTTACCGTGAGGCTCAAGTACTAAAATATTTCCGTTACCAATAATGGTGCTATTGTTCCCACTAAAAGTCCACGTTTGCGATAAGTGTAATGTTGCTCTGAGCTCAATATCATTTCCGTTATCAAAATAAATTGACCCATTCCACGACATCTCTTTTGCACCCAAAACCATTTTTCGAGCATTACAGACCACAGTCCCATTTCCTACAATCTTTTTGTCATCAATAAAACTTAAATTTTCCTCGAGATAAAGCTTTCCGCCATTCAGCTCAATATCTTGGGATAGACTACGCACAATTGCGCACGTCAGACTTGCATTGGAATCATAAATAACAAGGTTATTACTCAAAAAAACTTCACCTTCCAAGCGATTATTCCCACCACGAACTTCTATTGCTTGAGTAATTAATTTTCCATTTCCTCGAAAAGTTTTATCCCCATCTAAAAGAATTTTATTGGTATTTCCGGTTTTATACGTTCCAGCAATCCGCATATAATTATTGCCATCAATTAAAACGCCTTTATTGAAAATAATTTCTTGACCAGAAATTGATGCACCAGTTTCTTTAGAAACTTTTCCTTGGCAATCTTGAATTCTATTACTCAAAACAAGCCCAGCACCCTCGGTAACTTTAATACCAGACGATGAGCTTCTAAAATTAAGAATTGCACTGCACGAAATGCTTATTAAAGCAAAGATGCACAAGTAACCAAAAAAATTTTTATTCATGACGACTCTCCCTTTTCAGGTACATTTTTTATATCCAAAGCTGATATCATTCATATTTTACTGAGCCAAACATTTCAACAGCAGCACCTGCTCGAATAACAACATTGAGCCCAGAATCCAACCACAAGGCCTCAGCTGCAAATTGAGCATCGCTACTCATGGTTACATAATCATCAAGAATTAATGTTCCATTATTCAGGTGCAAACCTGTGCGCGTTGAATACAGAGAAGCCCCATCAAGATATAATCTTGAAGTCTGATCGGTCATAAAAATTAAATCTTGGTTTGCGCGTAACGGTGCGTAACTCAACGTTGTACCGCGATCAAAAACAAGCGTCGATCGAGGCCCAATAGTACTTCCAACGGGTGAGCTGTAAATAAATTTACAGGTTCCTATCACAACATTATCCATGTCAAAAAATAACGACCCTTGCTCAAAGTTATAGTCCGAAGACAATAACATGGTACAATTACGCAGCGTAATAGAGGAAGTATTTGTTAAACACCTCAAACGAGATGTTCCAAAATTAGACAAGTAAGCATTTTCAAGAATTAAATATGAATTTGGATGAACAACAATTGAGCCGCCATTAAACGTTAATTCCTTGCCCTGACCGTCAATTTTGCATTGATTGGAAAATTGAAGCTCTCCTTCAATTGATACATTGGAGGAGCAAACAAGCGTTATTTCATCAAAATCCAGAACACCGGGTAAAGTGTAGTCAGCTGACATCTGCGGCAAAACGAAGGAGTGATGATTTCCCCGAATCCGTCCCGAAGACAACGATGAAAGCGTTTGACTTAAAACAAAGTCTTTGTATAAAAAAAGAACCCCGTCATTTAAAGTAACGGGTCCACTCACCGGAAGATAGCCATCAAAGGTACATGTAGTTCTATTATTTGTAAATCTAAAACCTCGCTCGAGGCGAGTATAACCAACAATAATATTACCAGTCGAAGCGGGAAATGTTACCAAATTTTGAACAGACGATGAATTTTTTGCTCCTACACGAAGAGCTAAAAGCGGTTGCGTACAAAAGAGCAGAATAATGCATATCAATATGTTCAGCATTTTGTATTTCCTACCGTTGTTCAAAGACTAGACTCAATAAAAAACTCTACACTGCCTTGCAAATAATCAAGCCCATCTTGAACCACGCTTGACGCACCTGCAATACGTATTTTGCCAGGATCAACATCAAATGGTTGATTTAATTTCAAGAGCGCTAATGTATCAATTTGCAACACTGAAAGTGAATTTTTAAATATCAAAGCATTCGGATTAATATTACGGTAGATCAAGGTACCGTTAATCAAATTCACCCAAGCTCCACTACGAATTTCCATAGTACAATCATCAGCATTTTGACCGCTTCCAATGGTCACTCCTTTTGAAACATTGCGTTTATCAGTTGCATAAATATTGCAAACGCCGTCAAAAATTAATGATCCATTTTTTAACTGAATCCCTGTTGGGGTAACATATAAGGTACTATTTTTTAGACGCAACGCTGCAGATGAATCAGCAAAAGCTAACAGATCGGTACGCGTGGTTATAAAATCAACACTCAGTGTTACGTTATTAGAAAGAGCAAGCGTTGAAGCAGATTGAATGGTACACTCGGCTGTTGGTTGAAAGACAAAGGTGTAGCCACTGATCAAATCAAGACTTCCATAGACATCAAATGAACCTTTATCAAAGATAAAATCATCATTCTGCACCAGTACAACATCTTGAAAGATAATTTTTCCAGCGCCATCTAAACAACGTATATTACGCAATGCCACATTTTGAATAACCATGTTCTTGAGCAAAAGATTCGCGCCCCGCTCAACAACAATTTTGCCATGTGGCTCGAGCATCAAAATATTACCGTTTCCAACAATCGTGCTATTATAGCCGCTAAAAGTCCACGTCTGGCAAAGATGTAATGTCGACTTAAGCTCGATATCATTTCCGTTATCAAAATAAATTGATCCATTCCATGACATCTCCTTTGCCCCAAGAATTATTTTGCGCGCATTGCAGACAATCGTACCATTTCCAACAATCTTTTTATCATCAATAAAACTTAAATTTTCTTCCAGATAAAGCGTGCCGCCATTCAGTTCAATATCTTGAGCAAGGCTGCGGGTGATGGCACAGGTCACACTTGCATTTGAGTCATGCAAAACAAGATTATTACTCAAAAGAATTTCACCTTCTAAGCGATTATTACCATTGCGAACCTCTATCGCCTGAGCAACTGAAATGCCACCTCCTCTAAAAGATTCATTACCATTTAAAAGAATCTTGTTGGCATCACCTGTTCTATAAGTGCCGGCAATTTTCATACGATTATTGCCATCAACAAAAGTTCCTTTGTTAAAAACAATTTCTCGTCCAGAAATTGATGCACCAGTTGCTTTGGTAACTTTACCCTGGCAGTCCTGAATTTTATTACTCAAGACAAGCCCTGCTCCCTCGGTAATGTTAATCCCAGAGGTTGAGCTTCTGAAGTTGAGAATTGGACTGCAAGTAATATGTATAAACAGACCAAAAAATAGCGCGGCAGTTGACTTGCCATTCATCGGAGCTCCCCTTTTTCAGGCGCATTTATTTATCCAAGGTTTTTGTAGACAAGATATCCAGAATCAAGACTGAGATTGGACTCTGGATAAATATCAATCTTCAGATCATTCGCTTCACTCACGCCATCACCAAGCGTTATGCCTTCAGCTTCATACCAAGCATCGCTCTGAAGTGAGCAATGACCATGAACTTCTAAGTAACCCTTAGTCAATTGCAAGCCCGTTTGAGTTGAATGAATCGAAGCGTTATGCAAAATAATGCGAGCAGTGTCGTCAACCAGGGATATAAGGCCTCGAGATTCGGTCTGCGGCGCATAAGAAAAAGTAAAATCATCTTGTAATATCAACTCAGCACGCTCATTAATAAGGCTTTGTTCGGGAGATGAATAAACAAATGTGGTATCTCTACCTCTCATAATCAATTCATTAACAACCTGAAACGATCCCAATGAAAAAGTAGTATCAACATCTTGAGACCATGTTGAATCTTCAAAAATAACTTTGCTTGCATTATCTAAACAGATAATTTGACCATCAAGAATGCCCTTTAAATTGATATCTTTAAAGCGGATCGATGAACCTCTTCCAACAATAATACGACCGTTCGGATGAAAAATAAGACTATTCCCATTACCCTGAATTGTGCAATTGCCACTAAATGTCCAACCACCACTCAGTCCAAGATTGGAACGAAGCAACATTGAGGCATTATTACAATCCCAAAAGACTGTACTGGTTCCCACCAGATGAAGCCCACCCATACTGAGATTCAAGCTTGAAAGATTAACAGTCCCTGTTCCTTGGATCATTTGATTGTCTGCAAACGTAAGCGGCTTGGTTAAGGTAAGCTTACCACCTGCAAGCGATATGTAACTTTGCATTGAGCCAAGCTCATCCCACGTAAGTTCAGCCGTACTGCTTGAAAATATTATTGGTGCAACAATTTCTCCGGCACCGGTCAATTTATTACCTGTCCCCGCAATCAACAAAGCAACGGGAAAGATTCCTGTTTGGGCAGTTGCAACACCATTACCCGCGAGCAAGAATGTAGAATCTGAGTAACGCTTCCCGGTGATATTAAAGACATTTCCTAAAACTCTGAATGTTGCATTTTCATATTCAAGTGTGGCTAATGGATCAATCGTTGCGTGCCAAATTGCAGAAAAGTCTATCGCTATATTTTTTATCTTTAATGACTTTTTTACAAAAATATTAAAGGCGGGATCAATAATTACACGGGATAAATCAGTTGCTGCCTTGATGGTTAATGGATCTAGATTGCTGTAAACAAAATGCCCATTTTTGAAATGAATAGAACTTCCTGGATTAAAAACGAAAACAAAATCTTGGCCTGCAATACCATTACCCATTTGCAATCCATTGTTTGAAGAAGTTGATTTCATATCGATAATCAATGAATTGGATATTTCCATCAACCCCCGTGAAAGGGCCATTCCTGAGGAAGAAACAACTAAACTTGCTTGATCAACAGCAACAATTGATGATTGATCTTCAAAGTAAAGAGGTTCTCTGTCGGTAATCCCCCTCTTTCGTCCAATAGACAATGCAAGATTGTTTTGCAACGACCATCGGGTATGGCTTGCAATAGTGCTTGTCAAACCTGTTTGATAAAAAAATGTATACGATCCAGAAAAATCGGCCGCTTTTTCAAATTCAATACTTCCTTTTGAAAAAGAATAGTCAGCATCTAAATTCAAAGAAGTTTGATCAAAAATTATTTTTCCCGAATCATCAATACATTCAATCGCATTACCACTGACATCTAACAAAGCAACATTTTTAAAACGTAAAACGCCGCCGGATCCAACTTTAATTGATGCCGTTGGTTTTAAAACAATCGATTTTCCATTTCCATCAATGATACAATTATCTTTAAAAAACCACTCTGAAGAAAGCACAACATCAGAGTTAAAGTTAATCTTGCCCGTATCGCCTGACCACATAATCGAACTAGTCCAATTCAAATCTTCATAACCAAAATAGCACTGATAGGCAGATAAATTAACTTTGCCCGTTCCGGTCAAATAAACCCCATCATTCATACGAGTGTCTTTACCTAAAATCAGCTTTCCTCCGTTCATATAAATTTGAGATAAAATTCGCCCATCCAAAGAAACAGAAAGCTCGGCACTTGGATCATGAAAAACAACTGATCCCCCCATATCACCATTTCCTGAAAGAGAGTTTCCTGAATTTTTAATGTGCAACCAATTTGGAAAAGTTCCACGAGAAAGAATGACCGATTTACTATCCCCATCAAGGCCAAGTAAAAACGAATACCAATCGTAGTTATACGCACTGACAGAATAGTCACCGTAAGGATTGGTAATTAAACAATTGTTAAATTCAATAGACACACCAGGAGGAACAAGAAATTGACTGGTTAAATCAGACTTAATCTCAACATTAAAAAAGTTAATATCTTGCATTGCAAGAAAAGCACAATAACCTTCTCGAACAAATTTAACAGCAACTTCATCATTTAAAAAATTACTTTTTTCAACAACGTTATACGTCAATAACCCATTAGTCAGCTTAAGCACTGCACCGGGCAAGAGCTTAATACTTGGATCGTTTTCAGCAACTCCGTCACCCAACTCAAGTCCCATACCGTATAACATCGAATGCGCATAAACCTTTACTTCTCGATCACATAAAAATGTTCCCCGAGTTAATCGAATACCTGAGCTGGTAATAATAAGGGTTGCATTTTCAAGACGAAGTACTGATGAATAATCTTCAAAATAAATAGGCTCTCTGTCATAGGGACTTCTTTTGCGACCAAAAGTAACTTCTGCTAAATCTGAAAAATACCATGTTGAATCTGATGCAATAGTGCTTGTTAAACCAGATGAATAAATAAATTTATGTCTATTGGCAAAATCAACATTATTCTGTATTGAAATACTTCCACAACTAAAGGTATAATCATCGCTTTGTATCCATCGAACCGCATCAAGCTCTAAGGCAGCCGAGTCATTCATACAACGAATGTTATATCCATTGACACCATCTACTTCAATGTTTTTTAGACGCAGTGTCGAATTATTATCGATCAGGAGATTGCCATCAGTTCCTAAAATGATTCGCTGCCCTCGGCCGTTAATTTCACAGTCGCCACTAAATCGAATAGTTCCGGATACAATCAAATCGGAGTTACAAAATACTTTTGTATTATTAAGATTAGTATTAAATGAAGCGGGAAACCCTGTAATACTTTCAGCAAGATCAAGTATATGGCTATTCCCATAAATAGACCCAGGTGTCACTAAGGTTGAAACATTTTGCAGATGCAGGTCACTCTTTAAAACTAATTGCCCACCTCGAAGATTTATATTTCCAAGCACTGGGAATATTGATGCAAAAGTACAAGTAGTTGAGGCATTTTCAAGCCCAAATCCATTTTTAAACCATCCAAATGCCAACATTCCATTATCGCTGTCAGCTGTAGGAAACGTATAAAATGATTCAACAGAAAGAACGCTTTCAGAACCTTTTTGTACTGCAAAAATATTCGATGATATTAAAAAAAATGAAAGAATTAATACAACGTTCTTCACCACACTATTCTCCCTTGAAAGTTCAAGCCATTGCAGAAATGAAATTAACAACACAATTTCAAACCACAATGGTACGCTCTCCTTACTTTTCCAAACTATCTTGTTTAAGCCAAACAATCAAGGTTGGTTTTATGCCATAATTATTTGTCTTAAAAAACTCATTAATCAAAATTACAGCTCAGTTTTTACTACAAAAAAACTTACTTTCGCTCAAGTCTATAGAGCTTTTTTGAGGCTAGTTAATTTTTAATCTTCCATAAACATTCATTGCTGCAGCGGGCAAAACTCGAACCTCAACGGTAGCGCTGTCAAGCTCTATCCCTTCTGCATCATACAAAGCTTCGCTCGTAAACGTTACACGATCATCAAGCACCAATGTGCCCTGAGTTATGTGCAAACCGGTACGTGTTGAATACAGCGTACATCCATTCAAATACAACTGAGCGTTAGGATCAAGACTAAACTGTGTTTTACCGGCAGGACTGTCGTAGCTAAAAGTGACACCAATATCAATAGCAAAGTGTGCATTGTTAACCACATTCGATTTTTTAGGCGATGCATAGGTAAAAATGAGACCTTTTCCAGAAAGAATAACGTCTGGATAGAAATTTAAGTATCCATTGGTAAAGGTATAATTACTCGTCATACGCATTTCAACGTTTCTGAAGGCAATAGTCCCATCACGCCCAATAGATTTAATATTATTTGGATTGAGATTTCCCAGGCCATTTAAAATCATGTTTTGTAACGTCAATGTTGTACCAGCCATAACGCTCAATGCGTTATACGAATTCAAGTAAAGCTCTTGCCCTTGCCCATCGATAATGATATGCCCACCAGCAAAGGTCCAAGTAGTCTTCAATTCAAGACTGTGCGCCGTACTATTTTTTTCTCCTGCAAGTTCAATGACTACTCCATCTCCAAAAATAAGCTCACCATTATTTGAAGAACTATAGCTCAATGTTGAGAAGTCTTTGAGTACAGCATTTTGTAAAGTTAACGTTGCACCCGGCGTAATGTTAAATAAGTTTGGATCGCGAGAACAATGTATAAAGTGATTATTATGATTAAATGTTGCAGTCGCAAGAGCGGTAAATGTTCTTGTACGGTCAAGATAGATGTTTGGATCAGAGACAATTGAGTTGCTATTTTGAGCTACAAGTTTTTTGAGCGTTACGATCGAATTTGAACTATTCTTGCAACACAACAACAATGCATTACTATTGTTTGCAGCCAAGCGCATCAAGGCACTACTGTTGTACTTCATTAAACTCGAAAGTTCTCCTGTATTTAAATTTAAAATCGCACAACTGTTGTTTGTTGTTAATCTGAGCAGCGTATTTGAATTGTTTGTTGTCAAACTCAGAACCGCATTGCTATTCACACGACTCAAGTTATTCAGGTTCATAATTGAATTAGAACTGTTCTTACAACAAGCCAGCAGAGCATTGCTCGTGTATCTCAACTGATTCAGATCACCATTCAAAATCGCATTGGAATTATTCTTTGTTAGATATAGCAACGCATTACTGTTCACTCGAATGTTCGTATTCGCTGTCTGAATGTTATTGCCCAAAGTCAAAATGGCATTCGAGCTATTTCGGTTCAACGCCAGCAAAGCGTTACTGTTGTTTTTATTCAACGCCAATGATGCGTTACTGTTTACGCGAATGTTCGTGTTTGCCGTTTGAATGTTGTTGCCCAAGTTCAGAATCGCATTCGAGCTGTTTCTATTCAACGCCAGCAAGCTATTTGAGCTGTTCTTGTTTAGAGCCAACGACGCGTTGCTGTTTACTCTAATCAAGTTATTCAGGTTCATAATCGAGTTAGAGCTATTCTTGCAACAAGCCAGCAGTGCGTTACTCGTATATCTCAACTGATTTAAATCACCGTTCAAGATCGCATTTGAATTGTTCTTTGTCAGGTACAACAATGCGTTACTGTTGACACGAATGTTCGTGTTTGCTGTTTGAATGTTATTGCCCAAAGTCAAAATTGCATTCGAACTGTTTCTGTTCAGCGCCAATAAGGCGTTGCTACTTGTTCTTATATTTGTATTTGCCGTCTGGATATTTGCATTTGCTAACACAATCGCGCTGCTATTGTTACGCGTTAGCCTAAG
>JAFEAY010000006.1 GCA_018266175.1 Candidatus Dependentiae bacterium | reverse complement strand
CTTTCGTCCTGTTGCAATTTGGGTGCTTATAACAAACTTCAACTTGTTCACTCTGTT
Organism: Candidatus Dependentiae bacterium; assembly: GCA_018266175.1. Classification (NCBI taxonomy): domain Bacteria; species Candidatus Babelota bacterium. Next base: position 3,071 of record JAFEAY010000006.1, on the reverse strand, counting down.
TTCTAAAGAGGTTCAAATTTTTTATTCTTTGGAAAACCATGCACATAATTCACTTCGATTTCATAACTTTTTGCTCCCGTTAACGCTTTCAAACGAGAATAACCAGAAGTCTCAAAAAATGTTTTGGCTTTGGAGAAAACCAAAGTGTCCCACCTTGAGAACCCATGAAAAATATTGCTGTCATACTTCTCCGGTAGTTGCTGAAAAGTCACGGTATAAGACAGCGCTTTTGTTCGTTCATCAGTCATTACTACTTTGTCGGGGTAAAAACTGTAAAACCTTTTAATGCCATTGCTGTCAACGTCAGCGTAAATTTTGTCTACGTTAGATTTGTCACTTGATGTGTTAACTACATAAAATTTTATACTTCCAAATTCAGTCTGAGTTTTTTCAATCAACTTCCGATTGCTCGCACAACTAAAAATGTTGAAAGCTGTCACACATAAAAAGATAACATTTGTCAAGTGTCGCATGAATTTGGATTTTGTCGGCAAGTGTAGCACAAAAAAAAAGTTTCATAGTGCCTTTTGAACTTTTACGCTCTGTCCTAAGGTTACCTACAACGTTTGGGCTTGCTGCAGTGCTGGCTTTCATAGCTTGTCCTGCCGGAACCGAATCCCAATTTATAAATAAAATGTTGAAGTTTTAAACAAATGTTCAATGGAATTCCGTCTGCCCGAACCAATGCCCAACAAAGATCAAATGATGAACTCTTATTCGTCCGCCAGCATTGTAGCAAGCCAATGTTACCTGCCGTTCTCAGTGTGTTCGTTCACCAAATCGTCAAATGTTTTCTCTACTGTTTCCAAAAGTGCATTTAGTTTTTGAACTGTTGGATCAAGGCTGTCCTTAGAGTATAGTTCATAATCATAAGGATACCCGTACATATCATCACTAAGATTGCTGCATTCACCCATTGTTAGTTGTCCAATAATTTCCCTAAAAATGGTCGTCCTAATTTCAATAAGCGTATTCAACATTTCTGCATATTGGGGTTGGCATCCATCAGGAACTATTAACTCTCTTTTCATTTTTTGATATTCCAAGTTATACAATTTAATACACCGCCTTCATTTGCAATTTCATTACTTTCAATGGATTTTACACTTTGTCCTGCAAAAATCTTTTCAAACATTCCTAAAACTTTATCATCGTCCTGTAATCCAAAGGTTGGAACAATAACAGTGTTTTCCACTTGCAGAAAGTTGATGTAATCTCCTTTTGCTTGGTCGTTATTTTTGTTGCCATAAACATTGTAAGGGATTTTGATATACTCAAGTCCAGTTTTGTGTATTGCAATTTCAAATGCTTTTTGAAAACTTTTGGATTCCTTGCTGTAGTCATTTATTAAAAGTGTTTGTTCATCAAAAAATCTTACCATGCCGTCTGAATGACCTGTAAAGTCATAGGGTTGTTCAGGAATAAAATATAAATCTTCAATTTGTAAAAGTTTGTAAAGTTCTCTTATGAGTGGACTACGTTCATAAGTTGGGTTGTCTTTAAAAACACGTTGAGTCATAATTACTTTATTTTTACAACGTGTAACATTACCACCTTCTACTAAAATGGGGGATTTGACGTTGCTGATTCCAATTGTAGCACAGATACTATCTACATCAGAAATTGTCTTTATCAATATTTTATCTTTTGTCAAATACGGCGGGCGATACAAAAACCGAACAAATTTATCCTTATCAATTTGAATAGGCATATAATCTACAGCCCATACATCTTTTGTGTCTGGCAATAAAGCGGTTTCAATATCACATTCTTTTAAAAGTTTTTCAAATCGCTTGTAAAAGTCGGGGTACATAATTGGCAACGAATCTGCCAAATAAGTAAAATTGGTTTCAGAATCTGTAACCATTAGCTTTTTTTATTGTAACCTAATATCTGCGTGGCTTCTTCCTGGCTCAGACTACCATTTGCTACCTGCTCGTCAAGCAATCCTTCCTTGTTTTTAATAGTTTGTTTAAACTTTGGAACTATTGCAATGTATCTTAAAGGCAAGTCCAAAAACACATTGTCAGCATCGCTTATTTTTCTGTTTAATCCAACTCTTTTGGTTTTTAGAAGTTTTGTAGCTGGATAAAGGCAAGCGTCCTGATTATGTTTGACTAAATCCAAATCAATTTTATTTAGCTTTTTACTGTCTAAAGGATTTAAGTTAGAAAAAAGTTCAGTCGCAACTTTCTGTGGGCCGTCATATTGTTCAATCATAAAGCCACTTTCTGGAGCTTCTCCTAATTTTATTACGCTTCGCAATAAAATGCCTGCGTGATTTTCTCCATCGCCCACAGTAATGTCAATTCCAGAGCCGTGTAAATAAAGTTTGTTATTTTGAAACTGTAAATCGTTTTTGTACGTGTGGGGGTCTTGGAACACATTATTCTTTGTGTATAAATAAAACTCAAAATCAACAATTCGATATAAAGCATCATTAATAGTTAGAATAGTATTATTTGCAATTTTCTCCGCAACTTTTTGAATGCTTTGTAAAATAGTTTCTTTGTTTTCAAAATTAATGTTCATCGTGTATGGTTGTTTAATGATTTAGATTTTGCTTTCCTTTTGTAATTATAAATAGGCTTTTAAACTCTTGTTCTTCCTAAACGAATCTGCTCATAGTGTGAAGTTTTGCGCTAATGGCAGGTAACGTTTGGGGCTTTATGCAGGTGGGGATTAGTATTCCTTCAGCCCAACCGACGGTCAACCCATTTTTTATTTGATTGCTGAAAGTATGAATAAATGTTGATAGTAAAATGTCTGCCTACCTGCCCAACAAAGAACTACCGCCCAACGAGTTCCGTCCCGCCCCACTTGCATAAAACCCTTGTTGTGTGTAGTGGCATTTCGTCTTGAAATTTAGTATTCTAAAAAATTAGAAATTCTATAAATATCATTCTTGACTCTCTTGAAAAATTGATGGCTTGAATATTTTATTCCGTTCGACTGCTTGTCTGAAAAAAAAATGCTTTTAATCATTTTGATCTTTTTCTTTGTATTTCAAGCGTTCCCATTATTACTGAAATATGTTTCTACATTTTGATGTTTCCTACAAATAATTATTG
>JAFEAY010000005.1 GCA_018266175.1 Candidatus Dependentiae bacterium | reverse complement strand
TGCATAATCTGTAGCGCTCCTGATCTTTTTCTTTTTTGTGTTCATTTTATAATCTTTCAAATGTAGTCTGTTTGCTTTTCATAGCAGTAATCATATATGACCATATTGAAAGATTAAATGGTTTCCAAGAAAAAAGCCCGCATTACTGCGAGCTCTGTTTTTGCTGAAATTAAATGGCTCACCCTCATAAACACATTCAGGAACCATGAAGCAGAGTTTACTGTTAATTTATCAAGCATACAAGTGCTGTATGAAGAGGCTAAAATAAGCATTCTCTCCGCGAACTCTTTTCGATTTTAACTTAGTCTTGTAAAAACATGGCTCTTGACTAGCAAGACCTTAAAATTTACGAATAACTTCTAACATTTTATCATACAAATTATCGTGACGATAATTAAAACGAAATTCACACTCCTTCAAATGTAAATTGAACTTATGAGACGCAACTCCATTAAATTTAGCAAGCCTACGTTTAGCAAAGCTCCAGAACGATTCGATACCGTTGACATGGTTCTTACCTCGTGCAAATTCATTGTGAGAATGGTGTACGCGATGATGTGTATATCCATTAAGAATCAATCCATCATAGGCCTTCCAGCCATCTGTATGATTCTAGTACATGCCCTTTAATTAATGACGGTACACATAAAATTATTGATCGAATGAACAATCAAACAAGGCCATAAAGAATTTGATTTTTTGAATAGATAACCTAGCAGGAGTCCCATCATCATCATAGACCTGAATTCATTGAGCAGCTCGAAAGCACCCACGTGTCTTACGATGAAAAAGACTGGTAAGTGCATGATAAAAAAAAGAAAAGCGCTTATCAGATTAGCGGTCCAAAAAGTAGAAATCGATTCAATCTTTTGCAGCAAATAACCCCTAAACACAACTTCCTCACTTAATCCAACAAAAAGTATCACGTTCAGCCAAGTTCCCACTGGAATGCTAAGATTCATCTTGATAGAACCATGCATAAAATAAATAATCAGGCTACGTAGAGCAAACAGCACCAACCCAGCAATCAGGCCAATCATGACACCTCTTACAATATTTTTGTCGAGCTTCAAATAACGTAAGGAATTTTGTTTGAGTGTTAATAAAACAACAGGCAAAGTCCATATCAACAACCTCACCAATAACCCTAGGACGTAATAATCGCGCAACGCTGTGTATTCTTTGATATAAACTTCGCACGTATGTGCGATCATGAAGAGTATAAAAAATAGCACAACCTCTATAATCACAGATCTCCTTTGCGCAAACATTTCCAAAACCTTTCGCATAACAAATCTCAAAAAATAAAATCTACAGTGTAGTGAATGGCAACAAGTGAGGTTATTAAGACAATACTTCTTAGGTTCATTTTTTCATCTTTTTTTTAACGAAGTACATAAAAAATTTTACTTGATGGATCCTCATTTGACAAGAAAATTTGTAATTTGCCTGGTGCTTTGTAGCGAGGAGAAATGTAGGATGGATCAAGCCTTTATAAACATCATGAAGCAGAATTTACTGTCATATACAAGTGCTGTATGAAGAGGCTAAAAAAGCATGCTCTCCGCGAACTCTTTTCGATTTTAACTTAGTCTTGTAAAAACATTTGTTCGAAAAATGTTACTTCAGCATCATATTGAGCTAATAGCGAGGGAACCCACAGAACTGCTACTCCTAGATGTTTTCCTTGAAGGTTTTCATGATTATCGTCAATTATTGCAACAATATCATAAGTATCTGCAAGCTGACTGCGCAGTAATTCTTTGTACTGTCCTGTTGATCCTGTTTGGCTTTGAGCGCGAAGATGTAATTCGTCATATGCAGTATACCCAAAATCGTTCAATTGTGTGATGGTAAGACTCCGATGTTGTTCTGTATCTGGTCGGTTGGTAATAAATGCAATCTTGCATCCTCGCTCAATAAAAAATTGATACAGTTTAAGCATTGGTGTTATTGGGTCAAGATATCTAAATGATGGTGTAAGCGTTGTCATCGAATGCTCTGTTTGGGTGTTATTTTCAACGTCATTTTTGACAAGTCGAAACAGTGTTCCATATTGGGTTAATACCGTTTCATCAATATCAAAAATGGCAAGAAATGGTTTTTCTTTTTTTGGAGTCTTAGAAAATATCTGCTCTTGTATATGCGTAATAAAGGCATCAATAAGCGTGTTAAGCTCAGAATTATTGCAGCCATCAGCGTACCATGCGTGGTGTTCCGGGGTAAAACGCTTTAACAGCTCTTGTCGAGAAGGTGTTTGGCCATTTTTGATTTTGCATACATGTGGTTTTATGGCAAAAAAGGTTGTGTCATTTATGCGGGTGGTATAAATGATTGGCTTTTCGTTGGTTTGAATAGTAATTAAGCTTTGTTGCATTGCTGGGCCAGCATTGTGGTGCATAGCGATAAGGGAAGCTATTAAGATTATTTTTCTTAAGTTCAAATTTTCCCCTTTTCTGATAGGTCATAATAATTTGATGCTTCCAAAACAAACGCTTGCATAGCGGGATCTGCATTGAAGCGTTGTACTTCGAGATCAAGCTTTGAATAGCGTATTCCTGTAAATGGAATACCTAGTTCGATTGCTTTACGCTGGCCATCAATCAAATTTTTTTCTTTATCGTCAATTAAAATAATCTGAATCTTATCTGGAGCAAGCTCTTTTTCACCAACCAAAATAATCTTGCCCCTGTCAGGGATAAGCTCTGCTTGTTGTAAAAATCGCTCAAGAACAGCACCTTTATCATTGGTACCACCTGCAAAGATGATCCCATTTTTAAAACTTATTGGTTCATTAAGTCCCTCAGAACTTAGATCTTTTTTGAGTATTGGAGCAGTGGCGCAAAAATTAATACCGACAGAGTCAAGCTGTCGTAGGGTCGATTCCTCAAATTCTAAAGAGCGCGCGGTCATTGCAATAATGATAATTCCTCTGCTTTGCAACTGTTTGATAAAGTCAACCGATTTTTCATCCACAAGAGTAACCGCTGTTTTTTGCAAAGCAGCAAAATAAGCTGGTAATACTTTGTCATAGGCAGCTTCCATATCTAAACCAGATTTCATGATCTGATCTCTGCGAGCGATGACACACTCAACACGTGCCATAATCTCTTGAGGGTGAAGCAATGTATTATCGATATCAAAAATGACAATCGGACGTCCCTGCCCACTCACTACATAATTTTCAACATTACAAATATCATCTGATTCGATAATGTTCGGCACAACGTGCCCGAAAATAAAAATTGCTACGAATAGTAGTGGCGCATAAAAGATTATTTTCTTGCTCTTCATAAAAATTCACTCATTTATAATTGTAAAATATACGATGAACAGAAAAGAGTCGCAGATTTTTTCTGTTCATCTTGCAATTGACCAAAATGTGAAAAAAGAAAAACTTGCAAAGAAAAAAGGCAGTAAAACGCGTTATCCTCAAAGAGAAATAGGCTTGCCATGGCCGTAAGCCTATCGATGAACTTTTTTAGATGTACGTTGTTTTACAGCTGTTTTTTTAGGTTTTTTCTGGAGAGCAGGTGTTAATTCGGCTTCAATATCTTCAATAGTTGGCAGGCTGCTTTGCAATTTTTTAGGGAGCGATTCTACAATTTTTATCAAGTACCCCGAAACGCCTATTGGCTTATTAATATCTCGCAAAGCGTATTCAATCGTAAGTTTTCTTTCATCATTACAGAGCAGGATTCCGATGGAAGGATTATCGTCTTTGTGCTTTAAAAGATCATCGACCGCTGAGATGTAAAAGTTAAGTTTCCCTGCATATTCAGGTTTAAATTTGGTATTTTTCAGCTCTACCACGCAAAAGCAGCGCAGCTTGATGTGGTAAAATAGAAGATCAAGATAATAATCTTCTCCTTCGATTTCTAGATGGTACTGTCGGCCGATAAAAGCAAAGCCCTTACCAAGTTCTAAAAGCAATTTTTGAATATTATCGATAAGCCCTTGTTCGAGATCAAGCTCTCGATAATTAGCATCGAGTCTGAGAAAATCAAAATCATAGGGATCTTTAAGTACTTCTTGAGCAAGCCTGGATTGAGGCTCTGGTAGTTTATCCGCAAAGTTTGTAATAGCTTTGCCATGCCGTTTATATGCTTTTGATTTAATCCATGCTTCGAGCGAAGCTCTACTAAGACCATTTTCTATAACTTGCTGGGCATACCATAGGCGTTCTTGTAGATCTTTAATTTTTTCTATTAAAAGAACATTGTGCCCCCATGGGATTTTGCTGATTGGGAGCTCGTTTAAGAGTCCCACGGCTTGTGGGATTCTTGCATAGACTAGGTAAAAAGATCGCATTCTAAATATGTTTGTGCGTGAAAACCCTTGTATTCCAGGAAAAGCATTTTGCAGGTCTTTACACAATTTTTCTATTATCTGCGCTTTCCAACCTTCTTGTTCCTGCTTCTCGACAATTGATTTGCCAATATCCCAGTAAAGTTGAATTAATTCGCTATTAACAGCAAGTGATGCTTTAAGCTGAGCTTGTTG
>JAFEAY010000004.1 GCA_018266175.1 Candidatus Dependentiae bacterium | reverse complement strand
CAACAAGCTCAGCTTAAAGCATCACTTGCTGTTAATAGCGAATTAATTCAACTTTACTGGGATATTGGCAAATCAATTGTCGAGAAGCAGGAACAAGAAGGTTGGAAAGCGCAGATAATAGAAAACTGTGTAAGGATTTGCAAAATTCTTTTCCTGGCATATGGGGTTTTTCACGGGCAAACGTTTTTAGATTGCAAATTTAATAAATGAAATCAAATATTCGAAGTTTCTTGCATTTCTTTTCTTACCACAATTCAACTATAATCAATGCATGCTTTAAACGATTCTATCAACATTTTTAAGAGCTAGAAATTTTATATGTTATCCCTCATGATGAAGTTTTTAAAAAAAATATGGCTTATATCATTTATTATACCATCGGCAAATGCACAATTTTCTGCACAAAAAATAGCCCCAATTCATGAACACATCAGCAACCTTGCTGCACAGAATGAGTTCTCAGGAATTGTTCTTATTACCGATGAAGAAGGCCGTGTAATCTTTAATCAAGGCTATGGCTACGCAGACCATCTGAACAAACTACCTCATACAGACCAAACAAAATATGCACTCTGCTCTGTTTCTAAGCAATTTACTGCAATGATCATTCTTATACTTGATCAAGAGGGTAAGCTTTCAGTGCATGACCCGATTCAAAAATATCTTCCTGAGTTTATGCACACTCAAGTAACAATTTACCAGCTCTTAACACATACATCAGGTTTACCTCGTGACTTCTATGATCCAAAAATTTATGTTCCTGATGCAATCACAAATGCTCCTTATCTGTTAGATTGGAGTAAGCAACTTGGGTGGAAAATACTTGATGATGTCATGCCTCTTCATTATGCTCTGCAGCTTGAAAGTACTCCTGGTGAAAAATTTTGTTATAGCAATGCAGGCTATAATCTTCTTTCAAAGATCATTGAAGTTGTAGATAATCAATCGTACTCAGAGTCACTGCAAAGAAGAATTTTCAATTCTCTTGAAATGACCAATTCTCGCGGAACCACTATTCATGAAGAGCTTGCTCAAGAACAGCATGGTAGTGGTGTGCTATCTTTTCGATTTGCAGATATTTTAGGAGAAAGCCTTGGTCTTGGAGATGGCACAATTGTTTCCACAGCCCAAGATCTCCTCAAGTGGCACCTGGCCCTCACCAAGAGTTTGTTGCTCGATAAGGAACATTATGAACTTATGTGGAAACCAAATCTTGAAAACTATGCATGTGGTTGGGAAATTAGCAAAGTATGCATGGGTGATAGGGAGGAAAAAACTATTGGTCACAATGGCGCATGGAACTACTTTAGTACAAATATAATACGATTTGCAGATTCTAAAGCTTGCATTATCGCACTTGCTACAAGCGGTCCATGGTCCACTGATTTCGTAACTAAAATTATTGCAACACAGATGATAGGAAATGGAGATGAGGTTTATCCTTATCGTATAAAACCTATGAACGTACCTTTTGAAGATATGAAACAATTCGAAGGTACCTATGAAAACATCGTTGAGGGTGAAAAAAAATGTTGGGAAATAGTAGCATCTGAACAAGGATCTCTATTGGTATATCCCAAAGGAGAAGGTCTTTGTATTCAAATCCTTCCAAGCTCACCGTATGAATGGTTTTCAAATGTAACTGACCTGGTATGTATCTTTGAACGAAACGAAGATGAGAAAGTCCATCAAATTCAAGTAAAGTCAACTGATGATACATTTATACTCTTGAAGCAAAATATCTCTTAGGGGTTCTTATGTTCTCATATATAAAAAAGTCATTGATACTTGCTTTTTTATTCTTAAGTTTTCAGTTGCATGCAAAGACAATATATGAAATCTCTGAAAATATTCGTCATACAGTTAATCGTGATGATGCATCTAAAATCGTTTATTATTTTATTCCCCACATCAACACAAATAAAAAACATCCCATTGTCATCATCTGCGAAGGATCATCTCTAAAAGGAGATCTAGAGAGCGTTATGCGTATTCACACTGCCTGGGGCTTGCATCAATCACTTAATCAAATGGGGCTAAGTGTGGTCACCATAGAAAAAAGAGGGATTGATGGCAACACTATTGATGAAGAAGAATTCTTTGAACATTATACGCGCACAAATCGCTTTAACGATCATTGCAATGTTATTGAAGCATTGAAAAGCAATCCTCCTGTTGGTTGGGATGGCTCACTCATTTTTATTGGTGGCTCCGAAGGCGGCCCATTAGCTCTTTCATTAACATTAAAATACCCCAATGAAACCTTAGCTACAGTAAATTGGGCAGGAGCTACTGATAACGCATGGCCCGAGCAAATTTGGAATTTTTTTCACGCTGATTCATGGTTGATGTGGTTAATTGGACTTTATGAGCTCCCTTGGTCAAAAGAAAAATTTTATAAAAAATTTGAAGAAATTAAACGCAATCCATCTTCTAAAAAATGGTTCGCTGGTCTAACATATCGTTACCATGCTGATGTTTTTGAAGAAAAAAAACGTAATACAGCCTACGCAACAATAAGAACTCCTTTGCTTGTTGTAACAGGAACTGAAGATACAATCATCGATACAAGTGACGTATTTGTAGATCAAGCACAAAGATCCGGTGTTTCGGTAACGTACTATCGTGTTGAAAATATGGGACATGGGGTTATTGACCCAAAATTTGGCATGATTGAAAAAACACTACAATGGATTTATTCTGTCTTAAAATCTCAAAAATATTAAAATGTTTAATTACTATTCACACCAATGAAAAGTAAGTCATTTATGGTGGATACGGTATAAAAAACAATATGAAAAAAGCATTAAAAAACTCTATGCCTCTTTTGCAGGGACCATTGCTCGATAAAGCAAAAATAGTTTTACAGACATCAACTGATGTCAACCAGTACCCTTTTTCTCTCAACATTATTAAGAACCTCAAAGAAATTGTTTTTCCAACACAAGTCACCTTTTTTGTTGGCGAAAATGGCACGGGAAAATCAACGATCCTTGAAGCTATTGCAAATAAAGCAGGATTTGGTTCTGAGGGTGGCAGCAAAAATATCAATTTCAAAACATCTGAAGAAAAAACATATGCAGGCGTACAAGGCCTTGCAGAAAATATAACACTTTCGTGGAGATACAAACCGAAATATGGATATTTTTTTAGAGCAGAAAGCTTTTTTAATGTTGCTAATCATATCGATTATTTAGCACGAATAGATCACAAAGCTTACGCTCCCTATGGAGGAAAATCACTCCATGAACAATCGCATGGTGAAAGCTTTTTATCTTTTTTTAAAAACAGCCTATCTGACAATTCATTTTTTATATTGGACGAACCTGAGGCTGCACTATCACCACAGCGACAATTATCGTTGATGGTCATTATCAACGAATTGTGCAAAAACAGTCATGCGCAATTTATTATCGCAACTCATTCGCCGATATTATTAGCCTATCCAAATGCAACGATTTATTCATGCGATTCAGAAATTTTGAAATCTATTTCATACTTTGATACTGAACACTATCAGATTACCAAACGTTTTTTAGACAACCCTGGGCACTATATGCACCATTTGTTTAACTCAGAATAAAACCTTGGGCTGTATGAAAAAAGAAAGATCAGATATAAAATTAAGCTTCATACACCTAGTTTTATGGAGTAATTACACTAAATATTGACTATTTTCGCATAGCGAACCATGCTGATTTAGTCGTAAAGTGTATAGCGGGCTATATAAAAATAACCTGAAAGTGTGTGATATGTTCAAAAGAATGTTAAATTTACCCCTTGAACACCAATCAAGTCTCTTTCTTTTTGGACCACGCGGGACCGGTAAAACATCCTGGATTAAGGCGAATATGCCTAATGCACTCTATATTGATCTTTTGCAGTTTCAGACATATGAAGAGCTTGCAACCAATCCTGGTCGCCTTGAAAATATTATTGCTCAAGCAACTACAGCAGACTGGATTGTTATTGATGAGGTACAACGATGTCCAGAACTTCTTAATGAAGTTCATCGACTTATTGAACTTAAAAAATACCGCTTCCTTCTTACTGGTTCAAGCGCAAGAAGCTTGCGTAGACAGGGAGTAAACCTTCTTGCAGGGCGAGCACTACGTTATAACATGCACCCATTAATCTATCAAGAGCTTGGTGATGCATTCAACCTTGAACATGCTCTTAAGTTTGGGCTCCTTCCTATGACTTTTGAGCATCAAAGCCCTGCTCAATACCTTGAAAACTATGTTCAAACATATCTACGAGAGGAAGTTGCAGCAGAGGGATTAACACGAAATTTGATAACATTTACTCGCTTCTTGGAAGCAGCAAGTTTTTCTCAAGGTGGATTACTCAACGTTACTGAAGTAGCACGAGATGTGGGAATTAATCGACTGACAGTTGCTAACTATTTTAGTATTTTGGAAGATCTACTCATAGCAATCCAAGTTCCTGTTTTTACAAAACGAGCTAAGAGAAAAGTTGTTGCCCATGCAAAATTTTATTTTTTCGATACTGGTGTTTATCGAATCATTCGCCCTCGTCGTCCTCTTGATATAACCGAAGAAATCGATGGAGCTGCACTTGAAACACTTTTTCTGCAGTCATTACGAGCAGTAAGTGATTATAACAATTTAGGTTATGAAATATACTTCTGGCGAACGCAAGCTGGAAGTGAAGTAGATTTTATTACTTACGGAAACAATGGCTTTCAGGCATTTGAAATCAAACGATCTACTAAAATTAACAATAAAGATCTCAAGGCTCTTAAAAGTTTTGGCGAGGACTATCCAGAGGCAAAACTTTATTTTTTATACTGCGGCAATCTTAAGCTTCAAATTGATAATATTACTTGCTTGCCCTTTGAAATGGCACTTAAAGAGCTTCCGCAAATTTTGGCCTCATAACCGTTGATTTTTACAGAATAATACGCTTGCGAAAATTTTCACGAATATAAAACGAATATAAAAACTATGAATAAACCAACAGCACGTGTAGGAATTGGCGTTTTTGTTTTCAAAGAGGGTCAATTTCTGATGGGAGTCAGAAAGAATACCCATGGATCAGATCACTGGAGCATTCCAGGAGGACATCTGGAATTTGGAGAGACATTTGAACAAACAGCACAGCGCGAGGTCTTTGAAGAAACCGGCCTTATGATTAAGAATATTCGCTTTGGTGCAGTCACTAATGATTTTTTCGTAGAACAAAGCAAACACTATGTTTCTGTTTGGCTCTTGAGCGATTGGATGAGTGGTTCTCCGGAAGTACGCGAACCGGATAAATACACAAACTTTATCTGGTGTAATTTTGAAAATTTGCCTTCGCCACTTTTTTACCCATGGAAGCAACTCAAAGAGTCTCCGTTCATCAAGACAATCAAAAAAGAGCTTAATAAAAATAGGATCTCATCGACTCCCATAATGCTAAAATCTATGGATAAGAAACAAGTAAATAAGCAGGTTTGAAACAAATAATATCGAACAAGAGGATCTACTCTATGAAATATAACGCCCCAAGAAAAACTCCCTACATTGTAACAGAGCGTTGCATCCTCCGCTTTCCAAGGCCAAAAGAGTACCCCGACATTTGCGACTTTGTTATCAAAAATAAAGCTCATTTTGCTCCATGGGAGCCACTTCAAAGCGAAGAGTATTATACAATTAATTATTGGAAAAATAAGAGCGCTCAATCTCATAATGACTTTATCAACGACAAATCATGCTTTCTCAATATTTACCTCAAAGAAAATGAACTTGAACGGCTTATTGGGATGATCAATTATTCCAATTTTGTACGAGGCGCGCTTCAGTCTTGTTCTCTTGGTTTTAAAATAGCTCAATCGATGCAAGGGAAAGGCTTGATGACCGAATGCGTGCAAGCAGCAAATGCTTATATTTTTGAAACACTCAACCTGCACCGTATTGCAGCAAGTTATATGCCTCATAATAGTGCCAGTGCGCGCGTGCTTGAAAAATGCAACTTCCACCAAGAAGGGATTGCTCCTGATTATTTGCACATCAATGGCAAATGGGAAACGCATGTACGCACAAGCCTGATTAACCATAACTGGAAAAGTTTATAAGCATGATAAAAGTTGTTATCATTCACGGAAATGGTGGTTGTACGAGCCAATCACACTGGACACCCTGGCTTAAAGCTGAACTTGAAAAGAAGAGTATTACTGTTTTAGCTCCAACCATGCCAGATAATGTTGATTATTATGAATTTACCGATCAGGGACATTTTATGAATAAAAAAATCCCTGATCTAGTTTCAATAATTCTCAAGAAACTTTCTTAATACGAGGCAACTTTGTTGAGCCTGATGCTTTGATTTTTTTATAAGATACGCCGGTATCCCAGCTACTAAAAGAAAACCATCGTTTCTTTTTGGCTTTAAGCATAGATGTATCTTCATACCTCATAAGCCTTGTCCATTTCTTATGACGACCAAGTTTATGATGTTTTTTATGATGCTTGCGACAATAGACCGAAATAATATTTTTATTATTCTTCTTTCTGCGATGAAAAATAATTTTATATTTAACGAGTGAATTTACAGCTTGGCCAGTGTGTGGGTTTGTAGGAATACCTTTTGCTACAGTTTTAACGGGATCAGCTTGGCTCCCTTTTCGTATTGCTGATTGTCCATTCCCCCATCCGCCAATAACAAACTCATAAAGATGATCACTATTGGTCATTTTTGAATAAAAGTTACCTGTACTTTTTACTTTCCATGGATTAACGGTCGAAACTCCAACGTGAATATCATTTGTTGCGAGTGCAGAAAAAGAGATGGTGCCGTAGTTACCAGCAATTGACCACTTTTTACTCCATGGAAGATAAATTCCATAAAATCCACTTGGCAAAGCACATTGGTTTAATTTTTTTTTGCGCCATGAACAATCACTAACATTTCCACCGTCCAAAGAAAACAACATAATGTCATGTTTATTTCGAGGCTTATTAACATGTAAACCTCCACCATTAGCTTGCAATAATGATGTCCAGACCAGAAACGTAAACGTTAAAGCATGTAATATTTTTTTACTCATATTTTTTATTATCATAATACGATCAAACTTTTAAAATTTTGTTAAATATTTATTTTTAATATAAGAATGCTTTACTCCTCACCGCCGTCTTCATCATTATCTTGACCTTCATCACCCTTACTTTCTTCAACATCATCCGATCTTTTTTCAATTTCAAGATCTCGAAATTTGTAGGTCGATTTTCCTATCGCTACATTAAGTTTTTCTTGTAATTGAGATCGTGAGAGCTTATTACCCTTCTTAAGAGTGAGCTCAACGGTCCCCGTCTTTAAATCAATTTTCTTAACTTTTTTCAACTCAGAAAGTTTATCCAAAAGAGCTCGTTTAATCGTTGAAATACATGCAGTACAAACCATCCCATCAATCCCTACTTTTACCTCAAGAATCTCCGAAGAAAGAGAGGTAAAAAATAAAGCAAATAAAATTAAAGCTTTATAGAATTTCATAAAAATCTTTTCCTTTTTAAAATTGAAGAAATAAACCAAGCATACATCTAAAGTCGCTCTTTTCTTGAAATCCATTGAGATGCTGCGCAACTGGCACCTGTATTGCAGCCTTAATCATCGCATTCCCTTTTGATCTAAAACAAGATGGCCCAACAAAAATTATATTACTTCCAGAGTTGATTAGTTTAGAACCATTAACCTTGGCTCGTTGAGTCCAGATGCCATCAAAATCAATAAGAAAAACCCAATCAACTTTATCAACATCAGGCATCTCCGGTCTAAATCCAAAGGCATATGAATAAAATAATTGATCGCCTTCTTTGATGTGTCGTACCGATGTATTGATTTGATAGACCAATGATGCAAAATGATAAAATTTTATCGTTTCGAAAGCTGCTGCCGTACCAAGAACAAAATCAAGTGAAGAGTTATCAATAATTGGTTTTTTCTCAATTCCGGTAAGATTCCGACGTGCCGTAGGAAATAGAACGCCACCAACTAAAATAATCTGATTACGTTTTTGAAATCCATAATCATAAAAAACACGTAATTTAGAAATGAATTCAATTTTTCCAGCTCCCGCAGTTTTAAACGAACTGAGCAAACCTCCTACTGGTGCAGCTTCAGAAACCTTTTTTTCTAAAAAAATTGGCACACGCAACTCAAGTGTAAGATATTCAGTCACTCCATACATAAGTCGATTCATATATTCAAGTTCACGTTGACTACCTGCCTTAGTGTATTTGAGCAAGGTATCAACATTGATGCCACCCTGACGAACAGTATCAGCACGCAAACTAAAAATTTCGTGCGATAATAGCGGGATTTGCTGACATAAAAATGATATACATAAAAATAAACTTAATTTTTTCATGAAAGCCCTTTCTATTGCTTTAAAGTACAGGAATCAAAATTTCCAAAGCAATACTTATAAAAAAAATTGTGGAATAAACAACAATTTAAATAGTGAAAAAATCTGAGAAAGCTGTACCGTAATTATTAAAATAAAAACTATTTTTTATTAACTCAACGCGAACTCGATAATTTGAAAAACAAAAAAAATATGCTTCCCTAGAGGATAATCACAACCTCAAACAAGAAAGGGAAGCGTAATGATGTTAACAAAAATTTTTTGTGAAGTTTATGATTTTTT